>DUSX01000004.1 GCA_012842395.1 Bacillota bacterium | reverse complement strand
GACGGTCTTGCGACCGTCATCCCGTGGGAGAGGAGAAACCGGAGGAAGAGCTTATGGGGGAGGGTTTTGGAACCCCGGCACCGTCCAGGTGCCGTTTTCCTCGGCTCTTCTTTCGGTCATAGTTTGCGCGCGGATGAGGCTCTTATTCAACTTCTTTCTTGGTAATTCACACCATATCCCGGGCCTTTTAGGGGACGCTATAGACGATGCGAGTGATTGCAGGCAAGGCTAAGGGCAGGCGCCTCTTCGCCGCACCCAGAATGAAAACCCGGCCTATCACTGACCGCGTCAAGGCGTCCGTGTTCGACATCCTCGCGTGGCGCCTTGCAGGGGCGAGGTGTCTGGACCTCTTCGCGGGCACCGGAGCGCTCGGCATAGAGGCGCTCAGCCGGGGAGCCGCCACTGCTGTGTTCGTCGAGTGTGACTCGAGAATGGTGGGCGTCATACGGCGGAACCTGGAAGCCACTTCCCTTGGTGAGCTAGGGAACGTGATGCACGCAGATGTGAGATGGGCTGTGCGAGTACTGGCCGGTCGAGAGGCACCGTTCGATGTCGTGTTCATAGACCCGCCGTATGGGCATGGCCTTGCTCCGGTAGCCTTGGAACTCGTTGCCCGGCACGGCCTCGTGGACGAGAGCGGGGTTGTGGTGGTGCGGCACGAGCGGAGGCAGGAAATGCCTCATCTCTGCGCGAATCTAAGATTGGTAAGGCAGGAAGGATTCGGCGACACCGTGGTGTCCTTCTATGAACCAGGCGATGGAGGTGGTTGACGTAGTCACGGCGGTGTATCCTGGAAGTTTCGATCCGGTCACTAACGGCCACATCGACATCGCGGAGCGCGCCTCGAAGGTGTTCGGCAGGTTGGTTGTGGCAGTGCTCACGAACCCGGCCAAAGACGCGCTCTTTACGGTGGACGAGCGCACGGAGATGCTGGCGACGGCTCTCGGTCACTTGCCGAACGTTGAGATCGCTCACTTCTCCGGCCTGCTTGTGGACTTCGCACGGAAGCACGGTGCCCAGGTGATCGTTCGGGGTCTACGGGCGCTTTCCGACTTTGAGTACGAGTTTCAGATGGCCTCCGTAAACCGCAAGATAGGAGGGGGTATCGAAACGGTCTTCATGATGACCGCTAACGAGTACGCCTTTCTAAGCTCGAGCATGGTTAAGGAAGTAGCGCGGTTCGGCGGGTGCGTGAGAGGTTTCGTCCCAGATCACGTGGCGCGCCGCCTTGCCGAGAAGTTCCGCCCTGCAAGGTGAGCCGGGCGTGACAAGGGGGAGCTGTGGTGGGCAAGACCAAGATCGTTGACCTTTTGGACAGACTCGAGGAAACCGTCGAGACAGCCCGGAAGGTGCCGCTCCTCAACAGGGTGCTGGCCGACAGGTACGAGATCCTGGAGCTGCTCGACCAGATACGAATCGCTCTGCCCGACGAGGTGAAGCGCGCCGAGGCGATTCTCGCCGAAAAGGATCGCATTCTCGCTGAGGCGGCCGCCGAGGCCGAACGGCTGAAAACCTCGGCGAAGGATCACTTGAGGGCGCTTATTTCCCAAGAGGAGGTCGTCAAGGCCGCGGAGGCGGAAGCTGCGCGGATCCTCGAGGAAGCGAAAGCTCAGGCGAACGAGATAAGGAGCGGCGCCGACGAGTACGCAGCGCAAACCCTTCTAAAAATGGAGGACAATCTCCAGAAAACCCTCAAGATCGTCAGACGCGGCGTCGAGGAGCTGAAGAAGAAAAGCTAGAGGGCCGGTTGGCCTTCACGCGGACCACGATGAGCTGCGTCCTTCTGAAGAACCAGACCACGAGGGATGCAGCGATCATGAGTGCCAATATGCGTCCAAGCGCGAGCGACGAGGCTCCCAGGCGTGCAAGGAACGAGGGCTGCCCGGAGGCCAGGCGCGCTACGAACGCGGGCGTGACCATTCGGGCGAGGCGCTGCCCCGCGGGGCTCATTAGAACCAACGTGAGGATCCCGCTGATGGCGGCCTGGGCTATCCGTGTGACTACGTAGGGCGTCATTCGGATGTCCGTTCCGGTGCACATCGTGCTGACCTGGGCCAATACCGAGAGGCCAGACCACGCGATGATGGCGTTTACCGCCACGACACGGTGTAGGAGCGGTGCGGCGGCTTTGCTAGCAAGCTCAGAGCCCAGGGTGATCTCGAAAAACCCGCTCACGAACGCTGGTACCAAGGTGGGGTCAAGCCCGAGCGGGCTCAGCAGGAATGAAATAGGCGCAGCTATCAGCTCTATCACCTTGGCCACCGTGAGCACACGGATGATCACCGAGAACATGATTATGAATCCACCCACGAGAAGCATGCTGTTCACCGAATCCCTCACCGTGTCACCAAAAACCTGCCCGAAAGGTCTGCCGTCGGCCTGCCTTGCGCGGTACAATTCGGCGAGCGCCCTTGAGAGGATGTTCTCCCGTTTGCCCTGGGGCGGGACGCGACGGGGCTGGGGTCCCCCGTGGAAACGCAGGAGTACCCCAACGATGACCGCGGAAATGTAGTGAGCTGCGCAGATGGTGAGGCCGAGGGACGGCACACCGAACATGCCTACCGCTACTGCGCCGGCCATGAAAAGCGGGTCGGCCGTGTTGGTAAAACTTACCAGACGCTCTCCTTCAATCTGGTTACACAGGTTCTGCTTTCTGAGGTTCGCGGTGATGCGAGCCCCGATTGGATAACCCCCTGTAAGCCCCATTGCCAGCGCAAAGGCTCCCACCCCCGGCACGTCGAACAGCGGCCTCATGAGCGGCTCGAGGAGCACGCCGAGAAAGTGGACGACGCCGAGCGCCATGAGCACCTCGGCTGCGACAAAGAACGGAAGCAGCGCCGGGAAAACGATCTGCCACCAGACTCGCAGGCCCTGCACCGAAGCCTCAAATGCGACGTGAGGGTAAAGGAGTATGGCCGCGCTGACGAAAAGAGCGCACGCGGCTACGAGATACACTGCCCGCCGGCTTGTGGGGGTTCGACCACTCATGGCGTGCTTACCTCCGCGACCTCTCGCGGCGTAACCGAGCCAAGCTCCCGATACACGCCGCGTTGTTCTCCGGTTGTCCCTATATGTATATTGAGAGTGGGCAAGTGCTATGCTAAAGCGCCGCGTCCCTTCCTTAAGCCGCGGCCAAAGCAAAGGGCAGCGACCCCGTCAGGGCCGCCCGGTCGCGCCGACGGCGGCGTTTTCGGTAGGCCTGAAAGGCCCTACCTAAACCCTAGGCCAGCGGAATATGGGCTTTGCCCGCTTAGTAAACCTATTCTGTGGGGTGGTCGGATGGCACTCACCGGAAGCCCTCGGCCGAAGATCGGCTTGGCCCTCGGCGCGGGGTCGGCGCGAGGGCTTGCCCACATAGGTGTCCTGCAGGTCTTAGAGGAGCACGGTGTGCCCGTCGACGTGATAGTCGGGTCGAGCGCGGGTGCGCTCGTAGGCGGCGTCTATGCTGCATGCCGCGACCTCGGCATGATGGAGCGCCTTGCGACACGCATCAAATGGGATCACCTCGTGGACTTCTGCTTTCCCCGCATGGGGCTCATCGCGGGAGACAGAATCCACGAGTTTCTGAGGGTCCTGACCCGAGGGATGTCGTTCGCAGACCTTCCGTTTCCTTTCGGCGCGACCGCTGTTGACATAGAGACAGGTGAGGAAGTCCTCCTGACCGAAGGCGAGGTGGCGCTGGCCATCCGCGCGAGCATAGCGGTGCCGGGCATCGTGGCGCCGGTGAGGGTCGGGGGTCGCTTGCTTGTGGACGGCGCGGTCCTGGACAGGGTCCCGGCTGGGTTGACGCGGCGGATGGGCGCCGACTTCGTCATCGCCGTGTCCGCAGGAGGCAACGTGGCGGGAGTTCCTGACAGGCGCAGGAGGGAACCGGTGACCAACGTGTTCGAGGTCATCACGACCGCCGTGGAGCTCATGCAACTCGCCATACTCCGCCAGCGGATAATCGAGGCTGATGTGGTGATCGCGCCGGACCTGTCGGACATCGGCCCAACGAGACTTGATCGAGCAGCGGAGATCATCGAGCGGGGAAGGACGGCTGCGCGGGCAGCGCTCGCGGGCATACAGAAGAGGTTGGAGGGGGCACCGGTGTGTTAGCGCGTGGGCGGCGCTGGGGTATGGTCATCGGAATCGTCCTTCTCGCGGGCACGAGCCAGGCCTACCTTGCACGAAACTACGTTGTCATCAGCCCGGGCCCGGCCGAGAGCCTGGCGACGATGGTCAGGGTCGAGGGAGGGGTCCGCGATGCGAAGGGGGACTTCCTTCTCACTGCAGTGACGAGCCGCCCGGCGAGCCTCGCGTCGTGCGTTGCGGCTGCGGTGTCCCCCGTGGTGGATCTCGTGCCGAGAAGCCAGGAGATCCCTCGCGGCATGGACACGAACAAGTACCTAAAGATCATGGAGGGCATGATGCGCGAGAGTGAGGTGGTGGCCGGGGCGGTGGCCCTTCGAAAGCTCGGGTACGAGGTCCACGTGGAAACAGTGGTGCGCATCGAGGAGGTGTTAAAGGACAGCCCGGCACAGGGGTTGCTCGAGGAAGGCGACGTGATCCTCGCCGTGGACGGGCAGCCTGTGGGGACCGCTGAGGAGGTCGTCAAAAGGATCGGTGCGCGGCACCCGGGAACGCCGGTTGATCTCACCATATTGAGAGGAGGCCGGACGCTGGATTTCACAGTCCCCACGGTTCCGCACCCCGAGGACCGCACCCAGGCGGCGGTTGGAGTGCTTGTGAGCCCGAGCGTCACTGAGGATCTACCTGTGGAGATCACCATCAACCCCCACGAGATCAAGGGATCTTCGGCGGGGCTCATGTTCACCCTCGAGATCTTGGACCAGCTTGACCCGAGAGACCTCACGGCAGGCCAGACCATCGCGGGAACCGGCACTATCAGTCTGGACGGGACCGTGGGCCCGGTCGGCGGGGTCAAGCAAAAGGTGGCAGCCGCCGAGCGTGCGGGGGCGCGCTACTTCCTCGTGCCCGCTGAAAACGCACGGGCAGCGAGGGAGGCCGCGACACGCCTGGAGGTAATCCCCGTGCGAGACATCGACGAGGCTCTGCACGCACTGGATAAGATTGCAAGGAGGGGAAATGGCACTGTTGGAGAATAATACAAGTACGATCTGAATGGAAGAGACGGCGCAGCGCTGGCGACCTGGCGCATCTGGTGATGCCTCCTGGCAAGGACGCGGCATCGCTCGGTTCGCGGGATGCCGCGGGGTGCGCACACGACAGGGGGCGGGTGCCTTGAGGCTGGATACGCTCGGACGCGCGCTCGCAGTTGCTGCGTTGGCTGCGCTTGCAGGGTTGATCGTGTGCGCGCCGTGTACGCTTGCCGCTGAGGCCGCGACGGGTGCTCCTTCCGGCTTGCTCAGGGCTGGCATGAGGGGCGATGATGTTGCCTGGCTCCAACAGGGTCTCGCGAACCTTGGGTTCTATACCGGCGAAGTGGACGGGATCTTCGGCGACCGCACGGTTCGTGCGGTCAAAGCTTTCCAGCGCGAGTGCGGGCTCCCCGCAGACGGCATGGTGGGCACGTTGACGCGAGAGCGCCTGGAGGCGGAGCTCCGCAAGGCGCGGGCGAAGACGTACGTCGTCGCTCCGGGCGACAGCCTGTGGTCCATAGCCAGGAAATTCGGCGTCAGTGTGCAGGACATCGTGCGAGCCAACAGCATCAGCGACCCGTCCCTGGTAAAGCCGGGCCAGGAGCTGCAGATCCCGGGCTCGGCGCAGGTCCCGTCGAGAGGCGGGCGCGGACCCGTCGAGCTTCTTCAATGGGACAAGGTGAACGGCCTGTTTCGCTCGTATGCCACGGTCGTGGACGTTCGCACGGGCCTTTCGTTTCGCGTGAAGAGGCGTGGTGGCCATCTCCACGCCGATGTTGAGCCCGTGACGTCGGAAGACACTGCGGTCATGAAGAGGGCGTTCGGCGGCGCGTGGAGCTGGGACCGAAGGCCCATAATCGTTGAGCTGTCGGGTAGGCGGATCGCCGCCTCCATGAACGGAATGCCTCACGGTGGCGAAACTATCCGCGGCAACGGATTCCCTGGGCACTTTTGCATTCATTTCGCGGGCAGCCGGCTTCACAACTCCGGCAAGGTCGATCGCGCTCACCAGGCGTGTGTCCAGGATGCCGCGGCGGGCGACTAAGTATGTCGCGCGCCTCGTTCGAATTCGGCGCTTAAGATAGCCGAATTCTTCACGCCGCGTCGTCCAAGCGCCGGCAACCCTGGAGCCTTGAACAGAGGAGACGAAAACATGGCGCCATACTTGGTGGCCAGGCCTCTCGGCCTTCCGGGGGTTTTTCTTGACGCCAGGGGGACCCTGGCTTATAATTTGTCTTGTTGTGCGGAGGCATGTTCACCGTGCGCGTCGACGTCTCGACGATCAGGGATATCAAGGGTGCGGCCATCGAGGCCGACTTGCGCGGGGCGGTTGGCAGCGTGGGCGCTGCCGGCAGGGAGCTTGAGCTCTCCGAGCCCGCCGAGGTGCATGTGCGCGTTACGAACACGGGCCACGGCACCCTCTTGGTCCAGGGAAAGGCGAAGGCCCGTGTCCGGGCCACGTGCGACCGGTGTCTCACACCGTTTGAGCTCGAGATCATCTCCGACTTTGAGCGGCAATACGTGAGGGGACCCGAGGGCGGGCAGTCTTCCCGTTCCCCGGCTGGCGAGGGCCGAGGGGATGATGTACGCGAGTATCAAGGGGACGTCGTCGACATCGGACCAGATGTGAGGGAGAGCCTTTCCCTTGCCATGCCGATGAAGCTCGTGTGCGCGGATGAGTGCAAGGGGCTCTGCCCGTCGTGCGGCAAGAACCTCAACGAGGGGCCGTGCGATTGTCCCGTGACATCGTACGATGTCCGTCTGGCGGCCCTGGCCGATCTAGGTCTTCGCACAAAGATAGACCGAAGATCGGATAAAGACTGAGTTACAGGCATCAACCTTTCGTGACAGGAGTGGAGCGGAAATGGCCAATCCCAAAGGTAAGTTCGGAAAGTCGAGAACGAGGAAGCGCCGGGCGACGTGGAAGATCGATGGGCCCACGCTCGTCAAATGCCCCAAGTGTCATGCACTGAGGATGCCTCACCGTGTGTGTCCTGAGTGCGGCTATTACGACGGGCGCGAGGTCATAAAAATCGAGGAGGAGAAGAGAAAAAAGGAAGCATAGGCTGAGGATCGTTCGTGGGCCATCGCTTTTTTGTCTGTTCGTTTTCTTTCGTTGCCGCGACGCGGGCGGGAGCCTCCTCATAGGCTGCGCCGGGCGATGGCCTCGAGTATGCTGGCCACCTTCGGGCCGCCCTGACGGGCTTGCACGTCGGAGCGGCCCTTTTTTGTCTGGGGTTTGGCTGATCGCCGAGTTGCGCGGCGGCGCGGGGATGGGCGATGCGCGGGCGCGTGCCTGATGGTCCTGGTCCGCGTGAGCTTGCAAACACCGCGCCGCCGGTGTATACTGAGTTAGCAGCAGATACTAATACGAGGTCATAAGAACGAGCCGGAGGCGTCGTTATGTCTAGGTTTCCTTACGTTCGGCCCGCACTGTTTCCTATCTGCGGCTCGTGCGAGGGAGCCCGCTGACGTGGACGGCCTCCAGCGGTGTCTAGCAAGGAGCGATCGCACGTTGGCTCCTAGCATGTCCAAACCTGAACGCCATAGCCGTCTTCGAGAACTGCTCGAGTCGGACCCGTTTGTCACTGACCGGGAGCTTGCGGCAAGGTTGGGCGTAAGCGTCCAGACCATCCGGCTTGATAGGTTGGAGCTCGGGATCCCGGAATCCCGGGAGCGTACCAGGAGGGTGGCTGAGGAAGCCACGAAAAAGGTGCGGTCTGTGATGACGGGGGAGGTCATAGGGGACCTCGTTCGGGTTGCGCTTGGGCAGGAGGGCGTGTCCATCCTCGAGCCCACGGCTGAGATGGCGTTCAAGCGGAGCGGCATCGTGAGGGGGCATCACATCTTTGCGCAGGCGAACTCGCTTGCGGTCGCGCTCGTTGACGCCGAGGTGGCGGTCACGGGGTCTGCGACCGTGAAGTTCCTAAAGCCCGTGAGAGCGGGCGACAGGCTTGTGGCAACGGCAAAGGTCACTGAACGCAGTGGCCGGAGGTATCGCGTGAACGTGGTGTCCCAGGTCGGAGGCGAGGACGTGTTCAAGGGGGAGTTCGTGGTGTTCGCCTTGGACCCCTCGCCGGCTGGGGACAGAGTCGAGGTCGGGGAGGGAGGCGCGCATGAGGATCGCCCTTGATGCCATGGGGGGCGACTTCGCTCCGGCGGAAACGGTCGCAGGTGCGCTGATGGCGGCGAAGGAGCTCGGCGTGGGTGTGATGCTCGTCGGTGACAAAGAAAAGATAGAGGAGAGGCTCTCGGCCCTCGGCGGTGCGCAGGGGCTTGATGTCTCGGTGGTTCACGCTGGAGGGGTCATCCCCATGGACGAGCACCATCCCGTGGAAGCGCTCAGGAGGATGCGCGACGCGTCCGTCATAGTGGCTGCGGACCTCGCGGCCAGGGGTGAAGCCAGCGCGATGGTGTCCGCCGGCAACACGGGAGCCGCGATGATCGCGGCGCTCATGAGGCAAAAGCGAATCCGCGGTGTGGACCGGCCAGCTATAGCCACCGTGTTCCCCACAACGACTGGGTATTGCCTGCTCGTCGATGCGGGGGCCAATTCCGAGTGCAGGCCCCATCATCTTGTGACCTTTGCGCAGATGGGGGCCGCCTACGCAGCGAGCGTCATGGGCAGGCCGCAGCCGAGGATCGCCCTACTGAGCAATGGCGAAGAGGAAAGCAAGGGCACGGAGGTCGTCATCGCCGCTCACGCACTCCTTCGCAAGGCAGGCTTGAATTTCATCGGCAACATTGAGGGGAAGGACATCCCCTTCGGGAAGGCCGATGTGGTCGTGACCGACGGGTTCACAGGGAACGTCGTGCTCAAGCTGGCGGAGGGGGTTGGGGAGGCCATCGTGAGCATGCTCAAGGACTCCATAGCCAAGAGTCCCGTGTACAAGGTCGGAGCGTTGCTCGCCCGCCCAGCGTTGAAGGCCCTCGCGACGCGCATGGATTACTCGGAGTATGGGGGCGCCATGCTCCTGGGCGTCAACGGTGTGACCGTCATCGCCCACGGGCGGTCCAAGGCCAAGGCGATCATGAACGCGATACGTGCTGCGAAGCTGGCGTGCGACGGGGGGGTTGTGAGCTCCATCGCGCGGATGCTTGAGGCGAAGGCATATGAAGGGGGAGACGGTGAGAGTGGGAGGTAACGCGCGGGTCCTTCGCGGGGCCGGCATCGCTGGAACCGGTGCTGCTGTTCCCGAAGGCATCCTCAGCAACTACGATCTCGAGAAGATGGTTGATACCAGCAACGAATGGATAGTGGAGCGCACGGGCATCAGGGAAAGGCGGATCGCGCGCGAGGGAGAGACCACGTCCGACCTCGCTGCTCGGGCGGCCCAGCTCGCGCTGGAGGACGCGGGGATGTCTGCGGAAGACGTGGACCTCATCATCACGGCGACTGTCACTCCTGACATGCCCTTCCCGTCGTGCGCCTGCAACGTGCAGGGGAAGATAGGCGCGTCCAAGGCTGCCGCGTTTGACATAGGTGCGGGCTGCAGCGGGTTTGTGTACGCGCTTTCCGTCGCGCACAGCCTTATCGCGGCGGGAATGTACGACAACGTGCTGGTCATCGGGGCCGAGACGCTCTCGAGGATCGTGAATTGGAAGGACCGCAACACGTGCGTGCTTTTTGGAGACGGGGCGGGTGCCGTGCTCGTAAGACCGCTCGAGCACGGCGACGACGGCGTGATGGTCTCCATCCTTGGGGCGGACGGCACTCGGGGCGACTTGCTCACGCTGCCGGGCGGGGGATCGGCTCATCCCGCTTCTCACGACACGGTGGACCGGGGCCTTCACTACATTCACATGCAAGGGAACCAGGTGTACAGGTTCGCCGTGAGGATAATGGTCGATGCCACCCGAGAGGTGCTGGCGAAAGCCGGGCTCGCCGAGGACGACATCGATTTAGTGATCCCTCACCAGGCGAACCAGAGGCTCCTGGACCTCGCGGCCGAGCGGCTCGGCGCTCCCGAAAAAGTGTACTCCAACGTGGCGAGGTTCGGGAACACTTCTGCCGCATCCATTCCGATAGCGCTCGACGAGGCATCGAGGGCAGGGAGGCTCAGGACCGGAGACCGCGTGCTCTTGGTCGCTTTCGGCGCGGGCCTCACGTGGGGCGCAGCCATACTCCGTTGGTGCAAGGATGAGTTTCGTGGGTAAAGTGGCCTTCATTTTTCCAGGTCAGGGGGCACAGTATCCCGGCATGGGCCGGGACCTCGTATCACGGTACGCTGAGGCTCGCCGCGTGTTTGAGGAGGCCGACGAGGCCCTGGGGTTTTCCCTGTCGGAGCTCTGTTTCCAGGGTTCGCCTGAGGACCTGGCCCTTACGAGGAACACCCAACCTGCCGTGCTGGCCGTGAGCGTGGCGACGTTCGAGGCCCTGAAGGCGATGGGCGCGCGGCCGGACTTCGTCGCTGGTCACAGCCTCGGGGAGTACTCCGCGCTCGTCAGCGCGGACGTCATCGGGTTCGCGGACGCACTGCGTCTCGTGAGGGTGCGCGGTGACCTAATGCAGAAAGCGGTGCCGCCGGGCGTCGGTGCGATGGCCGCTGTGATAGGGCTTGAACGAAGCGCGGTCGAGGAGTGCTGCCGGCAAGCGCGCCTGACGGGGGTGGGCGAAGTCCAGCCTGCAAACTTCAACTCGCCGGACCAGATAGTGATCTCGGGCGATGCCGCGGCGGTGAAAAGGGCGGGTGAGCTCTGCGGCGAAGCGGGTGCGCGGCGGGTCATTCCGCTGAATGTGAGCGGGCCCTTCCACTCCAGACTGATGGCCCCCGCGGCGTCGGCCTTCGAGCCAGAGCTCCAGAAGGTGGCGATGCGCGCGCCGGTCGTGCCTGTGGTGGGCAACGTAACGGGCAGGCCCTTGTCGAGCGTCGCGGAGCTCAAGGCGATGCTCGCCCGGCAGATCTGCTCGCCGGTGCTTTGGGAAGAGTCGGTGAGGTTCATGTGGGAGGCGGGCGTGAGAGCGTTCGTTGAGGTGGGCCCGGGCAGGACTCTCACCGGCCTGGTGAGGCGCATCGTGCCAGAGGCCGCTGTGTTCGCGGCGGAGGCTTCCACTCCTCTGGAAGACACGCTTGAATTCCTCAAGGAGGTTCTGTAAGATGAGGCTGGCGGGGAAAGTCGCGCTTGTGACCGGGGCGTCCGGCGGAATTGGACAGGCGTGTGCCCAGGCGTTTGCTCGCGAGGGCGCAGATGTGGCGCTCGTTGCTGGCCGTAACCTAGCCTTGGCCGAGGAGGCGGCCCGCAAGGTTGAGGGCATGGGCAGGCAGGCCATGGTCCTCGCGTGCGATGTGTCGTCCCCCGAGGCCGTGGAGCAAGTCTGCGACCGCGTCTGGGAGCGCTTCTCCCGTGTGGACGTCCTGGTGAACAACGCCGGGATACGTCGGGACAACTTCCTCATCCGGATGACGGACGAGGAGTGGGACGACGTGCTCCGCGTAAACCTTCGGGGGGTCTTCAACTTCACGCGGGCGGTCGGCAGGAGGATGTTCCGTCAGCGGTCCGGAAGGATAATAAACATCTCATCCGTCGCGGGCGTGATGGGCAACGCCGGCCAGGCCAACTACTCTGCCGCCAAGGCCGGCGTCATCGGGCTTACCAAGGCCGCAGCCCGCGAGCTCGCGGTGCGGGGCGTGACGGTGAACGCCGTCGCTCCGGGGCTCATCGATGCGGGAATGACCACTTCGCTGAAGGAGGACGTCAAGGCGAAGCTGCTCGCGGGCGTTCCGCTCGGACGCCTTGGCACGGCTGATGAGGTGGCGGCTGCGTGCGTTTTCCTTGCGTCCGATGAAGCAGGCTACATAACCGGCCAAGTCCTCTGCGTTGACGGGGGCATGGCTATGTAGCGGGCGGCCTGAGAGCCGTTCGAAGCATGATCCATTGGAGGTGAATGAAATGGGCGAAGCAAGTCCGAAAGCGGAGGAGATCTTTGAGAAGGTCAAGAGGATAATCGTTCGTGAGGCTAAGGTTGACGAATCGCTTGTGACCTGGGACGCCACGATGAACGATCTGTACGCTGACTCTGCAACGAGGATGAGCATCGGCGACGAGCTCGACCGCGAATTCGACCTCGGGACCCTTGATGTGGAGATCGCCGAAGACACGACGGTCCAGGACATCGTTGACTTCATCCTCGAGAGGGTGGCTGACGAGGAGTGAGCGCATGCACCCAGCGTGCGCTTTCGTGAGGGAGGGCCGCCAGGCGGCGTGTAGTGTGGGGTGAGGGAATGAGAGCGCGAGTGGTGGTGACCGGCCTCGGCGCCGTCACCCCCATCGGGGTGGGTAAGGACGCCTTCTTCGAAGGGCTGAGGAGTTCGAGAAACGGCATAGGAAGGGTCACGAGGTTCGATCCGTCTCCTTTTAGGACGCAGATGGCGGGCGAGGTGCGCGACTTCGTTGCGACGGACTACATGACAGATCGCGAGGCGCACAGGCTGGCAAGATTCGCCCAGTTCGCGGTGGCGGCCTCGCGGATGGCGCTGGCTGACGCCGGCCTTGCCCTGGATGCGGTGGACCGCGACAGGGTGGGGGTCGTGATGGGGTGTGGCATCGGGGGCCTGGAGGTATTCGAGGAGCAGGTGGGAATGCTCCGGGCTGAGGGGCCGAGAAGGGTGAGCCCGTTCTTCATCCCGATGATGATCCCCAATATGGCCTCTGGTCAGGTGGCCATATTGACGGGCGCCAGGGGGCCCAATATCACGGTAACAACGGCTTGCGCAGCTGCCACGCACGCGATAGGCGAGGCCTTCCGCACGATCCAAAGGGGCGACGCCGACGTGGTGCTCGCAGGCGGTGCGGAGGCGGCCATCACGCCGGCAGGATTCGCCGGGTTCTGCGCCCTGAGGGCCATGTCGCGTAGGAACGACGAGCCGCAAAGGGCGTGCCGGCCGTTTGACAAGGGCCGAGATGGTTTCGTGATGGGGGAGGGCAGCGTGGTCCTAGTTCTCGAGAGCCTGGACCACGCCCAGAGACGTGGTGCGCCTCTGTACGCCGAGGTTGCGGGCTATGGAGCGAGCGACGACGCGCACCACATAGTGGAGCCGGATCCCACTGGAGAGGGCCCGCTGCTTGCGATGCAGAGAGCGCTGGACGACGCGGGGCTCCGCCCCGCTGACGTGGATTACATCAACGCGCACGGGACTTCCACGCCCCTCAACGACAAGTGCGAGACGCTCGCGATAAAGAGGTTGTTCGGCGAGAAGGCTGGGAAAGTCCCGATAAGCTCCACCAAGTCCATGACCGGACATCTCCTCGGTGCGGCCGGGGGCGTTGGCGCGGCGGCGTGCGTTTTCGCCATCTCCATTGGGGTCATTCCTCCAACGATCAACTACGAGGAGCCGGACCCCGAGTGCGATCTCGACTATGTGCCGAACGTCGCGCGCAAGGCGGACGTGGACGTGGCGATGTCCAACGCGTTCGGGTTCGGAGGTCACAACGGCGTCATAGTCCTCAAGCGCTGCGACGCTTAAGTGGCCGCGGCACGCCGCGCGTCGTGGGCGCGC
Source organism: Bacillota bacterium (assembly GCA_012842395.1). Lineage (NCBI taxonomy): Bacteria > Bacillati > Bacillota > Bacillota bacterium. Next base: position 213,863 of record DUSX01000004.1, on the reverse strand, counting down.
GGGCGCACAAGGGGAAGAAGCGGGGGAGGCCGGAGACGCTCTGGCCTCCCTTTTTCTCAAACGAAGAGGGTGAACCATCATGGGGGGACTTAAGCCCGGGAGGGACGCGTGCGACGAACGGGGACACGCGGCGGACGGCGCGCGGTCGGACGACAAGACGGCGAGACTGGAGAAGCTCCTTGACATTCACTTCAAGGACCTGCGCCTTCTCGTGCAGGCGCTGACGCACAGCTCATGCGAGGGGGTTGATCCTCTCGCAAGCAACGAGCGGTTGGAGTTTCTCGGTGATGCCGTGCTCAAGCTTGTGACCGCCTGGCATCTATATGTCACGCATCCGGGCGCGTCCGAGGGCGAACTCTCAGACATGCTCGGACGGGCGGTGAGCGAGAGGTCGCTCGCTGAGGCCGCAGACCGGCTCGGGATCGCAGACTTCCTGCGCGTGGGTCGGAGCCTTGAGGCCACCGGTGGTCGGCGTTTGCCCTCAGTGCTTGCGGACGCATTCGAAGCCGTCCTTGGTGCGGTTTTCCTTGACCAGGGATTGGAGGCCGCGAGGCGTCTTGTGGTGCGGGAGCTGCGCCCGGGGAGCGAGCCCGACCGCGGTGCGAACGGGCGCGAGACGCGAAATTACAAGGCTATCTTGCAGGAGTTCTTTCAGAAAAGGGAGAAATCTATTCCCGAGTACGAAGTCGTGCGCGAGGAGGGGCCTGACCACGACAAGACCTTCACAGTTGAGGTAAGGCTTGGCGGGGGGCCCGTGGGCCGGGGAAGCGGCAAGACGAAGAAAATGGCCGAACAAGCCGCTGCAGCGGACGCGCTCGTCCGGATGGGTATGCTGCCAGCGGCCGAGAACGCACGTGCCGAGGGAGGGGAAGCTTGTGACTGACACGCGCGGCGAGACTAGGGAGAGACGAATACCGCGCCGCCGCATGGCCTGGCATGAGCTCGGGCCAGAATGGCGCAAAATACCTTACAACGATATAGTGCCCGAGGATGTCGACATCGAGGATGTAAACGAGGTGCTTTCGCAGATACCGGGCTTAAACGCCGTGCGCGTCATAGTGGACGGCAAGCGTATGATAACCGAGGTCCACTGTACGTCGGTCGAGCTCCGCTCTCCCCAGGAGCTTGTGCGGGATATAGAGACGGTGCTCTATGCGAAATGGGGCTTGAAGATAGACCACAGGCGCATAGGGGTGTGCGTGTTCAAGGACATGCCCCAGATGGAGCTCGAGGCGCTCATGGGCCACAGGCTCAAGATCGAGCGCGTGTACCTCAACCTCGACAAGAACACTGCCGACTCCATCGTTGAGCTGGGGCTCCAAGGGAAGGTGTACACGGGCACGGCTGTGGGGCCCGCCACGAGGTACGGCCAATACCAAGTGGTGGCCCAGGCGACCATCGCGGCGGTGGAGGCGTTTCTCCGAACCCGGAGCATGCTCTCAGCCGGTGAGGTGAGGGTCGTCAAGATGCTCGACCAGGATGTGGTGCTCGTGTCTATCAGCGCCGTAGGCATGCAAGGAGAGGAGAGGCTCATAGGCACCGCCCCCGTGCGGACCTATGAGACGGACGCTGTGGCTCGGGCGACCATGGACGCGATCAACCGGAGGCTGCTGGTGTGGAAGAGCGAGGCGATCAGGGAGGCGAAGGGCGAGCCCCCGCCCTTCATGCCCCGGCTGTATGAGCCGAGAAGGCCACGCGTTCGACCGGTTATACCGAAATAGCGAGAAATTACGCCCAACGGAGGATCTTCTGGTAACACGTTGAATATACATATGGCAAGAAGCGCATCATCCAAAACCTGGGAACGGGAGGTAGAAGGCGTGGAGGTACTAAAGGTGTCAGCGCAATCAAAGCCCAAGTCGGTGGCAGGCGCCCTTGCCGCGGTGCTCAGGGAAAGGGGGTCCGCGGAGGTTCAGGCGGTCGGGGCGGGAGCCGTGAACCAGGCTGTCAAGGCAATTGCTATCACGCGAGGATTTGTTGCGCCGAACGGGATCGACCTTGTGACCATTCCAGCTTTCGCCGAGATCCAAATAGATGGGGAGGAAAGGACGGCCATAAAGTTCATCGTGGAGCCCAGGTGATGCTGGCGCGGCGTGTTCTCACGCATTCATTGATTCCTTCATAACGGATGGTGGACGTCCCGCAGTCCGCGGTCGCGGCAGGGCCGCGCCCGGGCTGTTTTTTGCTGCTCGGAGCGGACCTGACATGCCCGGTGGCTTCGTCCGCTCGTGTCGGCCCACGTGAAAAGAAAGGGCTTGCGGCTTCCGAGGACTTGACCCACGCCCTTGGGCGACCTGTCCCATTGAGAGATCATATTCCCCCTTGGCCAGCAGTATATATTTAGCGGGTGCGCAGAAGGCGTGTCGAGGGGGATGAGGTATGTCCGACGCCAACCAGGAGCTTGACCTCGAACTTCTGAGGCGGACAAGGTCGGGGCAGGAGACGGCGCGGGACGACCTCATACGGAAGTACGTGCCCATGGTGAAGCACATAGTGCGGACCACGGCACCGGGCCTGCCCGGAACGGAGTTCGAGGACCTCATTCAAGACGGGCTTCTGGGCCTGCTCGACGCCATCCGCCAGTACGATCCCGGCAAACCCGGGGTGAAGTTCAGCTCCTTCGCCTACCTGTGCATCGTGAGGAAGATATACAACAGCCTTCGGCGTCAGACCAGCAGCAAGCAAAGGGCCCTGAACCAGGCGATATCGCTGTACTCGTACGTGGACAGGGAGGAGACCAGGACCATCATGGACGTCCTGGCCGGCGACTACATCGACCCGGAGGCTGTCGTCGAGAACGAGTGGGCGAGCGCCCGCGTGGACCAGGTGCTGCGGAGCCACCTGTCCATGCTGGAGTACGCAGTCACCGCGCTGCTTTTGCGTGGGTACACCACTGGGGAGATTGGAAGGGCGATGGGGCTCGACGCAAAGTCTGTGGACAACGCGCGTACCCGGGTCAAGACCAAGCTGCGGCGTCTCCTCCATAGGTACGGGTCCCTGGTCCATCCCGAGATCCCCGAGAAGGTGCGCAAGCGACGCGACCTGTGCATGGAAGTGCATGTGAGGCTTGCGCCGGGCTGTCGGATCACGCCTTTTCCTGGATGATTCTCTTTTGGCTGGGGCTATGATACAATACCAGTGCAAGACGGGGCGAGCGGTGTCGATTCGGGTCGGCGAAAGCGACGCACGAGCCGCGTTCATCTAAGCATGGCGCCATAGGTTTTCGTCTCCTTTCTTGTCTTGACGGCGGCAGGGTTGCCGGTGCCTGCACGACGGGGCGTGGGGAATTCGGCTGTCTTGCGCGCCGAATTCGAAGGAGGCGCGCCGCAAGCGCGCCGTCCCCCAAGGGCAAGGCCGGCAACCGCGGCCAAGACTTGCGCGCTGAAAAGTAGCGCGAACTTCGAACTCGTGGCGGTTTACTCAGGACAAGGCGTGACGGGACGGGGAGACCGGCCCAGGGAGGATGTGGCTTGTACCTTAAGAGGATGGAGCTTTACGGGTTCAAGTCCTTCGCTGACAGGACTGAGCTCGAATTCTCGCCAGGCGTGACCGCCATTGTCGGACCGAACGGGAGCGGCAAGAGCAACCTCGCGGACGCCATCAGATGGGTTCTCGGAGAGCAAAGCGCGCGCATACTCCGTGGGACGCGGATGGAAGACGTCATCTTCGCAGGTTCAGGGGGGAGGAAACCCCTGGGCTTTGCCGAGGTGACGCTTGTTTTCGATAACGCCGATGGAGAGCTTCCCTTGGAGTTCATGGAGGTCTCGGTGACGAGACGCGCGTACCGGTCCGGCGAGAGCGAGTTCGCCATTTGCGGCGTCCCTTGCCGTTTGAGGGACATCCAGAGCCTGTTCATGGACACTGGGGCAGGCAGGGAAGGTTACTCTGTAATAGAGCAAGGCAAGATCGATGCCATCCTGGGCGCGAGCTCCGACGAGCGCAGGGCTTTCTTCGAAGAGGCGGCCGGCACACATAGGTACAAGGCCCGGCGAGTTGAGGCCGCGAGGCGGCTCGCAGTCGTGGAGGGTCACATCGCGCGTCTCCGCGACGTGCTGGGCGAGGTCGTAAGACAGATCGAGCCGCTCGAGGCTAAGGCCGACGAGGCAAAGAGGTTCCGGGAGTGCAGCCGGGAACTCGAAGAGCTTGAGGTGAGCCTTGCGGTCCGGGAATTCGATGCCGTGGCGGCGAAGAGATCGGAGCTCAACAAAGCGATCTCTGACATCGACGAGAAGCTGGGGGCTGAGGGAGGCTTACGAGAGTCGCTCTCGGCTGAACTCTCGCGCGAGAGGGAGGCCCTTGCCTCGATCGAGGAAGAGCGCGATCTGCTGCAGGAGCGATCGGCTTCTCTTGGCGCCGAGATGAAGAAGGTCGAGGGCAAGATCTCCCTCGCCCAGGAACGTGAAAAGACGCAGGCCGCGCAGGCCCAGGCGTTGTTGGAGAGCATCGAGAAGGATAGGAACAGGCAGGCGGCGTGGGCCGACGAGAAGGTCGCTAAGTCCGCAAGGCTCGCCCAGATCTCCTCGGAGCTCGCCGCTGCGTCTCAGGAGCTCGAGGCGCTCGAGGCGGAGGACGCGGCGCTGGCCGAGAGACAGCGGCTCTGCCAGGAGGCCGCCGAGAAGGTTAAAGCGGACATCATCGAGCTGCTGTCCGCTACCGCCGAGGTCAAGAACGAATTGGCGAAGATAGCCCTTGAGGATGCTGCCCACGCCCGGCAGCTTGAGCGGCAGAAGCGCGAGCTCGATGCCGCGCTTGCCGAGCTCCGGGCCGCGGAGGAGCTCGCGGCACGCGAGGCGCGTAGGCAGCAAGAGCTCGCGGGCGAGGTCCGTGCGGCCTCCTCTGAGATACAGGACCTTGAGCGCAAGTTGAGTGCGTCTAGGGACCTTCTGAAGAGGCTAACGGCGGAGCGCCAAGAGGTGCAGGCACGAGCGCGCGAGATCTCGCTGCAGGCTGACGCGCTGAGGAGGGTTGCCTCGGCCGGCGACTGGTATCCTCATGGCGCTCGAGCGGTGCTCGCGGCCGCGCGCCGGGGCGAGCTGGCCGGGGTGGTCGGGGCGGTGGCCGAGTGCATTGCCGTGCCCAAGGAACACGAGCGTGCTATAGAGTCGGCGCTAGGACAAGCTCTCTCCGACGTTATCGTTGAGGGAGACGAGCACGCCAGGGCGGCCGTTCAGTATCTTAAGAAACGGGGCCTGGGGAGAGCCACATTCCTCCCTCTTGACCTCGTAAGGCCTGGCGAGCTTGGGAAGACTGAGAAGGCGGTCCTGTCCATGGTCGGAGTCATAGGGCAGGCGTCGGCGCTCGTGCGGTGTGACGAGCGTGTGAGGACGGCGGTGGAGCACCTCCTCGGGCGCACGTTGGTTGTGGAGGACCTGGACGTCGCGGTTCAGGTGGCGCGTGCCACGGAAACGCGTCTCAAAGTGGTGACGCTCGACGGAGACCTGGTCTTGCCCGGCGGAGCGATCTCGGGCGGCAGCCGCCGCGAAGGGCAGCGGGAGACGCCGTTGTCGCTCAGGCGTCGGTTGGCCGAGCTTGAGGAAAGCCTTGCCGCGCTCGACGCGGCCAGCGACAAGGCCGAGCTCGCCGTGGCGTCCGCCCAGGAAGAGGTGTCACGTCTTGAGACCGCGCTCCAGAAGGCACGATCGAGAAAGCAGGGGCTCGAGCTGGACTTGGCGAGGTGCGAGGCCACGCACTTGCAAGCCGCGCGAGATGCTGAGAGGGCGCGGGCAAAGGCGAGGCTGTTAAGCGAGGAAGTCGACGCCGGGGGAGGGGACGATCCATCCCGGGGTGAGCTGCGGAGGCAACTTGAAGACAAACGCGCGCATCTCGAGGCCGCGGGGCGCGACCTCTCAGATGCCCAGGCAGCGCTCGCCAGGGACATCCGGGAGATCACGGGGCGACGGCAGGAGATCGGTGAGGGAATCACTAACCTGCGGGTGCGAATGGCCTCGCTCACGCAGGAGGCCACGGGGCTTCGGGAGCAGTTGGAAGCCATCGAGGCTCGAGGGCGGGAGCTTGCCATCGAGATCGATGCCAGAGAAGCCGAGCTTGCCCGAATCGCGGAAGGGTCGAGGTCGGCCGCCGGGGACGTGGCTGCGGCTCGTGGCGAACTCGACGCGCTGAGTCGCGAGAAGGCCGAGGTGGATCGCGCTCTCGAATCAGCCAAGGAGGCCAGGCGTGAGCTCATCCGGAGGGTAGCTCAGAAAGAGGCCAGACTACGGCTGTGTCAGGGAGAGGTTGAGGACCTTCAAAAGGCTAGGGCTTCCTTGACAGCAGAAGAGGCGGGGCTTGCAGAGAGGACAAATCACATAGAGGAGGAGCTCGCGCGCACACATCGTCTGACCATCGACGAGGCGAGGGCGCGGGCGAGGGAGATACCGGACGCAGCCCAGGCGTCGGCGCGGGCGAGGTCGCTCAGGCTGCAGATCGAGGCCTTGGGGCCTGTTGACCCGCGCGTCATTGATGTGTACGAGTCGCTCAGGGCGCGGCGTGCCGAGCTCGCATCCGGCCTCGACGACGTCGTGAGGGCACGGCTCTTTCTTGCTGAGGTCATCGAAGGCGCGGACCGGGAGAGCGAGAGGTGTTTCCGCGAGACCCTCGGGGCCATAAGGGCTGCCTTCGGAAGGAAATTCGCGCGGCTCTTCGGTGGTGGCAGAGCCGATCTCGTGGTGGCGGAACGGGCCGGATCCAGCCCGGGGATCGAGATCGTCGTGGAGCCCCCGGGCAAGAGGCTTCAGAGCCTTAGCCTGCTGTCGGCAGGAGAGAGGGCGCTCGCGGCAACGGCCCTCGTGTTTGCTCTGCTCGAGGTGAGGCCGAGCCCGTTCTGTGTCCTCGACGAGGTCGACGCCGCGCTCGACGAGGCAAATGTCAGTAGGTTTACTGAGGTATTGCAGGAAGCCGCCTCGAAGGGCCAGTTCATAGTGGTGACTCACAGGAAGGGCACCATGGAGGCGGCGGACGCGCTCTACGGTGTCACGATGGAAGAGTCGGGCGTATCGAAGATCATCTCTGTTAAGATAGGGGAGGCGAGTCAGGCCGCGCGCCGGGAGGAGACCGCGTGACCTGCTGAGTTGTGAGAAGGGCGTGACTCTGGGACATGGGTGAGACAGGTGGCATTGGCGTGTTCGTGAAGAGACTATTCGGGAAGGATGGGCCGGGAAGTCGCGATGTATCGGAGCAGCCCGCTGCGGGCGGCACTCTGCCTGGCGCTGGCGGCGGCGGCACCGGTGCCGACAAAGGCGGGGCCGGAGGGGCGAAGGGAGCGTTCGCGCGGCTCAAGGAGGGGCTCGCCCGGACAAGGGACGGGTTGGTGCTCAAGATGGAGTCGCTCTTCGGCAGGAAGGCCGCCCTCGACCAGGAGTTCTTTGAGGAGCTCGAGGCCATTCTCCTTCAGGCGGACGTGGGAGTGAAGGCCACGGAGCGGCTCCTGCGAGGACTCGAGGAAAGAGTGGGCGCGACCCGAGGCCGCGGGGCGGCGGACGCCAAGGAGCTCATGGGGTATCTCAAGGAGGAAGTCCTTGAGATGCTGGGGCCTGAAGAGCCGCTTAGGAAGGCCGAGGCGGGAACGAGCGTCATCATGGTGGTCGGCGTGAACGGCACCGGAAAGACCACGACCGTTGGAAAGCTGGGTTACAGGTTCTGTAATCAAGGGGCGAGAGTGATCCTGGGTGCCGCCGACACCTTCAGGGCCGCCGCCATAGACCAGCTTGAGATATGGGGGAAGAGGGCCGGCGTCGACGTGATAAGGCACGAGGAAGGAGGCGATCCCGGTGCTGTGGCCTACGATGCGTGTCAGGCGGCAAAGGCGCGCAAGGCCGAGTACGTCATCCTCGACACTGCGGGGAGGCTCCACACGCGAGTCAACCTAATGGAGGAGCTGAAGAAGATCCGCAGGGTCGTCGCGAGGGAGATACCGGGAGCGCCCCACGAAGTGCTATTGGTGCTCGATGCCACGGCTGGACAGAACGCGATTGCCCAGGCACGAACGTTCAAGGATGCGGTCGAGGTAACGGGGATCGTCCTCACAAAGCTGGATGGCACCGCCAAGGGTGGGGTCGTGCTGGCGATCCGGGAGGAGCTCGGTATCCCTGTGAAGCTCGTGGGCATCGGGGAGGGCGCGGACGACCTGCGCGATTTCAACCCGACAGAGTTTGCGGAGGCCTTGTTCTCCGTGTGAGCGCTGGCGCTGCGTATGCGGGCGCGCCTCGATCTTCGGAATGCACCGGCGGCTCGGCGGACTTCAACCGGGCCGAGCCGGTATAACGCCTGGGAGTTCGGTGGCTCCATGGCGATCTACGCGGCGGCCGGCGAAACCTGGCAGCCCGCGAATTGACTCCGGTAGTGGCGCAGTGTATACTACTTGCGTGAGTCGAGAGGAGGTGGGGTCTCGTGTTTGAGAATCTGACAGCGGGGCTGCAAGAGACGTTCCGCAGACTGCGCGGCAAAGGGAAGCTCAGCGACCGCGACGTGGACGAGGCCCTGCGCGACGTGCGCATAGCCCTTCTCGAGGCCGACGTCAACTTCAAGGTTGTCCGCGATTTCATCGCGAGGGTGCGCGAGCGGGCTCGCGGCCAGGAGGTAATGGAGAGCATCACCCCCGGCCAGCAGGTCATCAAGATCGTGAACTCCGAGCTCACGGAGCTGATGGGAGGGCAGGAGAGCAAGATCCAGTACAGCTCCAAGCCTCCGACCGTCATCATGCTCGTTGGGCTGCAAGGTTCCGGCAAGACCACGACCGCGGCCAAACTTGCGAACCTCCTCAAGAAGCAGGGTAAGCACCCGCTTCTGGTCGCGTCCGACACGAGGCGTCCAGCCGCCATTCGCCAGCTGCAGGTGCTTGGCGAGAAGATCGGAGTGGATGTGGTCGCAACTCGTGAGGGGGACGACGCAGTACGCGTAGCGAAGCAGGGGGTTGCGCGTGCGGTGGCCATCGGTCGGGACGTGGTCATCATCGACACCGCCGGCAGGCTTCACATCGACGACGAGCTCATGGACGAGCTCGCCCGGATGAAGGGCGAGGTGAGCCCGTCTGAGGTGCTGCTGGTGGTCGACGCCATGACCGGCCAGGATGCCGTGAACGTCGCGAGCGCATTCAACGACCGCCTGGGCCTGTCAGGGATCATCCTTACTAAGCTCGACGGAGACGCGCGCGGCGGTGCGGCGCTGTCCGCCCGGGCTGTGACAGGGAAGCCCATAAAGTTCGTGGGTGTCGGTGAAAAGATAGAATCGCTTGAGCCGTTTCATCCTGACAGAATGGCGTCGCGCATACTTGGCATGGGTGACGTGCTCAGCCTCATCGAGAAAGCGGAGGCTGCGTACGACGAGACGAAAGCCCGCAAGCTGGCTGAAAAGATCAGGACCAACGACTTCACCCTCGAGGATTTCGCCGATCAGCTTCGTCAGATGCGGAAGATCGGCCCTCTTGATGAGATACTATCGATGATCCCCGGGCTGGGCCGGGTGCGGGGACTGTCAGACCTCAAGGTTGACGAGGGCCAGATCAAACGGGTTGAGGCCATAGTGAATTCCATGACCGTTGAGGAACGAAGGAACCCAGCGATCATCGACGGCAGTCGGCGCAAGAGGATCGCGCGGGGAAGCGGCACGCGGATCCAGGACGTGAACAGCGTGCTGCGTCAGTTCGAGCAAGTCAGGGAGATGCTTCGGCAATTCGGGGGCACCGACAAAGCTGCCCGTCGCGCTATGCGAAAAGGTGCGTTCCCGTTTGTCAAATAGATGGCCACAGACGACCACACAGTGGGAGGTGACACGTTTGGCAGTAAGGATAAGGCTCATGAGGACCGGCGCGAAGAAGCAGGCTTCTTACAGGATCGTCGTTGCTGACAGCCGCTACCCGCGGGACGGCCGGTTTATCGAGATCCTTGGGTACTACAACCCCCGGACGAACCCCGAGACGATCCACATCGACCGCGAAAAGGCCAGCGAGTGGCTGAAGAAAGGGGCCCTGCCGACGGATTCCGCGAAAGCCCTGCTCGCGAGGGCGGGTGTTGCTGTGGCGGGGCAGACCGCGTCCGGTGAGGCGAATGCCGTATGAAAGAGCTCGTTGAGTTCATTGCGAAGAGTCTGGTGGATGACCCAGATTCGGTGAGGGTGGAGGACGTCCCAAGCGCGGACGGGTACACCGTGTACGAGGTATCGTGCGGCCCGGAAGAGAAGGGCAAGCTCATTGGGAAGGCGGGTAGGACCGCCAAGGCCATGAGGACGGTCGTAAGGTCGGTGGGCGCGCGGCAGGGCAAGAGAGTCACGGTGGAGATCGTGTAGCCTGGTTTTGCGCGCCCGCACGATCGCGACTCCAGGAGATAATTCGGGCGAGATGGACATTGACTTCATTGCGGTAGCCGAGGTGACCGCTCCCCATGGGCTTCGAGGAGAGGTCAGGGCGCTGCCGCTCACTGATTTCCCGGACCGGTTCAAGCCGCCTCTGCGGCTTCGGGTGCGCAAGGGCCGCGAGGTTGCGACCCTGGAGGTCGAGCGGGCGCGCCCGCACAGGGGCTTTGTGGTCGTCAAGTTCGCGGGGGTCGACTCGATAGAGGCCGCGGAGAAGCTCCGCGGCGCCATTCTGGAGGTACCACGGTCGGAGCTTGTGCCGCTCGGGCCCGGGCGCTACTACTTCCATGAGATCGAAGGGCTCGACGTGGTGACCACGGACGGCCGCTATCTCGGAAAGGTGACGCGCGTGATTCGCGGGGTGGCAAATGATGTGTACGAGGTGGAGAAGCCGTCCCGGTGCCGGCGCCGAGGCAGGGTCGTCCTTGTCCCCGCGGTGCGGGAGTTTGTGAAAAACATAGATCTCGAGCGCGGGGAGATGACCGTCGAGCTCATTCCCGGCTTGGAGTAGGTGGCTGGTGTTGAGGGTCGATGTGCTTACGATCTTCCCGGGGATGTTCTCGGGTCCGCTGTCCGAGAGCATTGTGGCGCGGGCCCGGGAACGCGGGCTCGTGGAGATCCACGTGCACGACATACGGGAGTTCACCCGGGACAAGCACAGGGTCACGGATGACTACCCTTTCGGAGGAGGCGCCGGCATGGTGATGAAGCCGGAGCCGATCTTCGCGGCGGTCGAGCACGTTATGGGCCAGGTGCCCGAGCCGGGCCTTGTGATCCTGATGAGCCCCCAGGGGACCGTGTTTACGCAGGACACGGCGGCCCGGCTCGCGCGGGAGCGGCACATCGTCATCATATGCGGGCACTATGAGGGCGTTGACGAGCGGGTGAGGGAGGCTCTCGTCGATGAGGAGATCTCCATCGGGGATTACGTTCTGACCGGAGGCGAACTGCCCGCGATGGTCGTCATTGACGCGGTGACGAGGCTCATCCCGGGTGCGCTCGATGAGGAGTCTGTGGCGGCCGAGTCGTTTACGAGCGGGCTTCTCGACTACCCTCAATACACGAGGCCTCGCGAGTTCAGAGGGATGGCCGTGCCGGAGGTTCTCGTGTCGGGCGACCATGAGAAGGTGAGGCTCTGGAGGCGAAAACAGGCGCTTGCCAGGACCCTCGAGAGGCGTCCGGACCTTCTCGCCAAGGCGAGCTTGACCGCGGAGGACCTGCGACTCCTCGATGAGGTAAGGCGGGAGAGGGGCTCGGGCACCATGAGCACCGCGAAGCCCGATGTTGAACCCGGCTCGAGCCGTATGGTATAATCCTCGTTGTTGAACGAACGCAGGCAGCACACCGCCTTGCGCGTCCACTCTGGAGGGAGGATCCCTGGAAATGAGCATCATAGATGTTATCGAGCGCGAGCAGATGCGCGACGATATCCCCCAGTTTCGACCCGGCGATACCGTGAGGGTCCACGTAAAGGTCATCGAGGGCGGCAGAGAAAGGATCCAGGTGTTTGAAGGCGTAGTGATTGCACGCAAGGGCAGCGGCATCCGGGAGACCTTCACAGTGCGCAAGGTGTCCGCAGGCATAGGTGTCGAGAGAACGTTCCCACTTCACTCGCCGAGGCTTGGCAAGATCGAGGTCGTGCGCGAAGGCAAGGTTCGACGCGCCAAGCTCTACTACCTCAGAGAGCGTGTGGGCAAGGCTGCCAGAGTAAAAGAGGCGGGCAAAAAGTGACATCCGAGAACGGCCGCATAGAGGAGAAGGCCGCGAACGGCTCTCCGCCGGCTGCCGAGGGCGCAGATGCGGGGCGCGGGCCGTGCTCTGATGCACCACCACCCGGGGGCACGCCGCAGCTCGCAGAGAGCTGTGATGCCGGAGACGGCCTACGCGCCGTAGACGGGCGCGCCGCGGCCGGGGCCGAGCACCCGGACGATGTGGCGTGTGCCGAGCAGGGGGTTGGCGAGGCGGACATGGGCGATCTCCCGTCTCACGGCGAGGCGGGCGACGGGTCCGGGGGTGCTGGGGGCTGCGGTTGCTTCGATGGGGCGTCCGGGTCAGCCGTGTCTGCTGAACCGTGCTCAGGTCTGGCGTCGTACCAGCCGGAGGCGCCCGTGGCGAGGCCGCTGCTCTCGCCGGAGGTGAAGGCGGAGATCCTCGAGTACGTTCAGGCGTTCGCCATCGCTATCGTCCTCGCGGCGTTCATCATAACCTTCATTGCTCAGTCCTTCGTAGTCGAGGGCTCGAGCATGGAACCGAGCCTTCACAACCGCGAGAGGCTGCTCGTGAACAAGCTGGTGTACCGGTTCGGGGAGCCCCAGAGGGGCGACGTGGTGGTGTTCAGGTACCCCGCCAACCCGAAGCGCAAGTTCATCAAGCGCGTGATAGGCGTGCCAGGTGACGTGGTGGAGATACGGGATGGCCATGTCATCTTGAACGGGCAAGTCCTTGAGGAAGACTATACTATGGATCTCACATACGGCATGTTTGGCCCGGAGGTCGTGCCCGAAGGCCACTACTTCGTGCTGGGAGACAACCGGAACAACAGCGATGACTCCCGCTTCCCTGATGTGGGCTTTGTCCCTAGAGCCAACATCGTGGGGAAGGCTTTCGTGACGTGGTGGCCGCCCAGAGAGATCGGGCTCGTGCGGAGGCCCGAGCCTTGGGCCGGGGTCAGTGCGAAATGATGCTGTCGTGGTTCCCGGGTCACATGTCTAAGGCCAGGCAAGCCATCAAGCGAAACCTGGCGGGCATTGATGTGGTCATAGAGGTCCTGGACGCGAGGATCCCCAGTACCAGCAGGAACCCCGAGATCTCGTGGATCGTCGGAGAGCGGGCTCGGGTGGTTGTGCTGGCGAAGGAGGACCTGGCGGATCCGGTGGAAACCGGCAAATGGCTCGCTGCCTTGCGCTCCCGCGAGCCGTTTTGCTATGCGGTGAATGCTGAGACCGGCGAAGGCGTCGAGGCTGTCGTGGAGGCCTGCTCTTCGGTGGCCGGCCAGATAATGCTGAGGCTGGCGTCGAAGGGGCGGAAGATGCGCGCTGTCAGGGCCATGGTGGTGGGCATCCCCAACGTGGGGAAGTCATCGCTTGTGAACAGGATAGCTGGTCGAAGGTCCGCGAAGACCGGAGCGCGCCCCGGCATCACCAGGGGGCGTCAGTGGATAACCGTGGGAAGGGGCATAGAGCTTCTCGATACTCCTGGGGTCCTCTGGCCACGCGCCGAGGACCCTACCGCCATGTTCAAGCTCGCCGCGACCGGCGCCATCAGCGATGAGAGCTTCGACCCGGCCGACGTGGCCGAGCGGCTTCTGGACACGCTCAAGGAAAAGGTCCCAGGCTCTCTGGCGTCTCGCTTGAAAGCCGAGGACGTGAGGGCACTGGGCGGCCGCGAGCTTCTAGAGCTAGTGGGCAGCAAGCGCGGATGCCTCGGGCCGGGAGGGGTCGTGGATCTCGCACGCGCGGGCGCCGTGGTGCTGTCGGATTTCCGGAAGGGGTTCTTCGGAAGGGTGACGCTCGACAAGGCGCCGGTGGGCGGTGACGGGGGATGAGGGCAGCCCGTCGTGCGTTCGGGCAGCCTGGCGGGGTGGCCGGCGACCTCCTCAGTCGTGAGCGTGAGCTTTGGAGCCGGGGTTACGTGGCCGTGGCAGGGATAGACGAGGCCGGTCGTGGGGCTCTCGTCGGCTCTGTGGTCGCAGCGGCCGTCGTGTTCAGCCCCGGCACCGCGCTGGATGGGGTCCGCGACTCCAAGGCCATATCTCCGAGGAGACGCGAGGCGCTGTACGACGTGATCATGGACAGAGCTCTCGCGGTCGGGGTCGGGGTCGCGGACGCGGAAACCGTGGATCGGGTGAACGTGAAGCAGGCCGCCAGGCTCGCAATGAAGCAGGCCGTTGAGAACCTCAGCGTTACGCCGGACTATCTTCTGGTGGACGCCGAGGTGGTGCCTGTCTCCATCCCGCAGGGCGCCATTGTACACGGAGACGCGCTGTGTCATGCGATCGCCGCGGCATCGATCATCGCCAAAGTGACAAGGGATAGAATGTGCGATGTCTGGGACGCCGAGTATCCTCAGTATCACATCAGGTCTCATAAGGGATACTGCACTCGAGAGCACGTGGAAGCCATACTGAAATACGGGCCGTGTCCACTGCATAGAAAGACCTTCCTCAGAAAGATCCTCCCGCACCAGACGAGCCTCGGCCCTGACCTCGGGCTGTAGGGTCGTGTCTTACGTATATTTCCATTGATGGCAGGAAAACCCACGCTAATGGAGAACACATTCCTGGGAAGCCATGACAGGAGAGTGCTCTCTGTGACGAAGAATGCCCACGACTTAGGAGCCCAGGGAGAGAATATTGCCGCCATGTACCTGGAATCCATCGGTTTCAAAGTGCTCGAGCGGAATTACAGGTCGAGGGCGGGCGAGATCGACATCGTGGCACTCGATGGAGAGACGCTGGTCTTCGTTGAGGTCAAGACAAGACGGCAGGGTGGCCGGTTTGGTGCGGCGGCAGAGCAGGTCACCCGCGTAAAGCAGCGGCGAATAGCGAGAACCGCGCTTGCTTACATCACCCACCGTGGGCTGGAAGGCGCTGAGTGCAGATTCGACGTGGTGGCCATAGACGTGCCACGACAAGGTGCTCCGAGAGTGTCGCTGGTGAGGGGCGCCTTCGAGTGCGGGAGGTGATGAGGGGTGCTGGCAAAGGTCCCAAGCGGGGCGCTCTTGGGGGTGGAGGGATACCCCGTGTACGTTGAGGTGGACGTGTCCGGGGGGCTGCCGGCGTTCGAAGTAGTTGGACTGCCCGACGCAGCCATTCGCGAGTCGCGTGAGCGCGTGAGGGCCGCCCTTAGGAACTCGGGGTTTGAGTTCCCCCTGCAGAGGATCACCGTCAACCTGGCGCCCGCGATGATCCGCAAGGAAGGGGCATGCTTCGACCTCCCGATAGCCTTGGGCGTTCTGGCCGCGACCGGCGTGGTTCCGGCGTCAGCCGTGGAACGTTGCGTGTCCGTAGGGGAGCTCTCGTTGGATGGAGAGGTGAGGAGAATATCCGGCGTGCTCTCAATCGCATTCGCTGCGAGGTCCGCCGGGTTCACGAGCATGATGGTCGCGCGGGCAAACGCGGGGGAAGCCGCCCTCGTGGACGGTCTCGAGGTTTACGGAGTTGGCACGCTCCTCGAGGCTGCAAGGCATTTGTCAGGGGCGGCGTGCATTGCGAGGACCAGATCTGAGGCGTTTGGTGCAACTGATTGGGGGACTGCCCGGGACGGTCTCGACTTCGCGGACGTCGTGGGGCAGGACCATGCGTTGCGGGCTCTCGAAGTAGCCGCGGCTGGCGGGCACAACGTGCTCATGGTGGGTCCGCCTGGGGCTGGCAAAACCATGCTTGCCCGGAGGCTGCCCTCGGTGCTGCCCCCTCTGACGTGGGATGAGGCGTTGGAGGTGACGAGGATCCACAGCGCTGCGGGCGTGTTGCCCGCCGGTGCCAGCGTCGTATCGGAACGGCCCTTCAGGGATCCTCATCACAACATATCCCTGGCGGGCCTCATCGGTGGGGGGCGCGCGCCGAGGCCCGGCGAAATCTCCCTCGCCCACCGCGGGGTCCTTTTCCTCGACGAACTTCCCGAATTCCAGGGGCAGGCGCTGGAGGCGCTGAGGCAACCCTTGGAGGACGGGTTCGTCACCGTGTCCAGGGCGGGTGGGACCGCGACCTTTCCTGCGCGGTTCATGTTGGTGGGGGCGATGAACCCGTGTCCCTGCGGGCGGGGACCTGGCTCGGGCGCATGTACGTGCACCCCAGCCGAGGTGCGGAGATATCTCGCGCGGCTTTCGGCTCCCCTCCTCGACAGAATCGACATTCACATCCACGTGGGCAAAGTGGACATGAACGACATCGCGAAGACGAGAGTCGGCGAAAGCTCAGCCGAGATACGGGCGAGGGTAACGAATGCAAGGTCGCTGCAGGAACACAGGTTCGCGGGGCGGGTCACTCGCACCAACGCCGAGATGAGGCCCGCGGAGATTCGGGAGTTCTGTGTCGCGTCCAGGGAAGGCCGGACCCTTCTGTATGCGGCTAGCGCGAGGCTGGGGCTTTCGGCGCGGGCGTACGCCAGGGTACTTAAGGTTGCGAGGACCGTCGCGGACCTCGATGGTAGCGACCTCGTGCAGGAGGCACATATAAGCGAGGCCTTGAGCTACAGAGCCTTCGCTTTGACGGGGTATGGCGACGCACCCGGTCGCTCCTGCCCATCTCCAGGTCAGGGGCGACCGGAATACACTTGACATCTCAGCGGTTCTTGAGAATGGGGTGCTACGGACCGTGGACGAGCGGGAGGCCATGATAGCCCTCAACCTCGTTGGCACAATAGGAGGCATGAAGATGGCCGCTCTCATGGAGCGCTTCGGGTCGGCCCGCGACTCCCTGCATGCGAGCGGGAGCGCACTGCGCGACGTTGGCGGGATCGGTCCCGTGACCGCCGAGAGGATCGCGGCGGTGCGCGACGGCAAGCTCCTGACCGAGGAGCTGACCAAGGCATCGAAGCTCGGGGTGACCATACTCACCCTCCTCGACCCGGAGTACCCGGAGCGCCTTCGCACGATCGACTATCCCCCGCCCGTCCTGTATGTCAGGGGGGCGATCCTGCCGTGCGACGAGCTCTCCCTGGCTGTCGTGGGATCGAGACGGGGAACGACATACGGGCGCCGCGTTGCCCGTCACCTCGCGGGCGAGGCTGCGGGGGCCGGCTTCACGGTGGTCTCGGGAATGGCGCGGGGCGTCGACTCTGAAGCACACCGCGGCGCTCTCCAGCGGGGTGGGCGCACCCTAGCTGTGCTCGGGTGCGGGGTGGACGTGGCCTATCCGCCGGAGAACGCAAAACTCGCGGATGAGATTGCAGGAAATGGGGCTCTCGTGAGCGAACGCTCTCTAGGCACCCGTCCGTTCGGGCAGAACTTCCCGGCGCGGAACAGGATCATAAGCGGGCTTGCCCTAGGCGTCGTTGTGGTGGAAGCCGGCGAGCGCAGCGGAGCCCTCATCACGGCGAGGTTCGCAGCCGACCAGGGGCGTGAGGTCTTCGCGGTTCCGGGAGACATCGCGAATCCACTTTCGCGCGGGACCCACCGCCTCATCAAAGACGGCGCTAGGCTGGTGGAAGGCATGGATGACATCCTTGACGAGCTTGGGATAGACCCGTCTCGCCTGGGACGTCAAGGAGCGACGGGGGGCGCGTGTCTCCCGGTCGCGGAGAAGAGGGTGCTTGAGGCGCTGGGCTTCTCACCAACTTCCGCCGATGGTATAGTACACGAGACGGGGCTTGCGCCACAGGACGTGGCCGCCGCTCTCGGGTCCTTGGAACTCCGAGGCCTCGTGGAGCGCTCTTTCGGGGGTTACGTGCGACGCTCGAAAGAAGGTGGTTGAGGTGACAAACGGGAAACGCACACTCGCGCGCCGCGCATCCCGGCCTGCGCCCGGCCCGCGGCGAGTATTAAACGCTGAGGAGCGACAGAAGCTAACAGTCGATGCGTGGGGGCTTGTCGCCTTTCTACAGGACACGGGTCTAGTGCGGCCTGACGAGCTGGAGGAGGCCCTGCTTCTCGTGGCGGGTTTGGAAGGCGGCGAAGTGGACGCAGCCGACATGGCCCTTGTGCTCTCCAGCGTAATCAGCGACAAGGAGAGGGTCGCCATGATCCTGGGACGCGCGGGGGCCATGGACCGAGAGAAAGATAGCGAAGGGTTACAGGAGGAAGACGAAGACTCGATGCCGGAGCCTCGCCTCCTTCACTGATTCACCAGTTGAATCGGGGGCGGGATGGGTGAGGAGTGTCAGAATGCCGAAATCACTTGTCATAGTTGAGTCGCCTGCGAAAGCCAAAACGATAGGGAAATTCCTCGGGCCCGGCTACATGGTGAAAGCGTCTAGAGGGCACGTGCGCGACCTTCCCAAGAGCAAGCTCGGAGTGAACGTGAAAGCCGGCTACGAGCCGCAGTACGTGGTGATCAAGGATCGTGACGACGTCATCCGCGATTTGAGGAGCACGATGGAGTCTGCGCAAGGCGTGCTTCTCGCGACCGACCCCGACCGGGAGGGCGAGGCGATCTCTTGGCATCTCGCCGAGGTGCTCGGGATAGATCCGGGCGAACCTTGCCGCATCGAGTTCAACGAGATAACTCGGAGTGCGATCGAGGCTGCGCTCGGGAGACCAAGGCCCATCGACATGCACCGAGTGAACGCCCAGCAGGCGAGGAGAGTCCTCGATCGCCTCGTGGGCTACAGCTTGAGCCCACTCTTGTGGAAGAAGGTCCGAAGGGGCCTGTCGGCCGGAAGGGTGCAGTCGGTCGCGGTTAGGCTCGTGTGCGACAGGGAAAAAGAGATCGAGGCACACGTGCCGCAAGAGTACTGGTCCATCACCGCACACCTTCGGCCTTCCGGCGGCGGACCTGAATTCCCCGCGAAGTTGGTCCTCCGGGCCGGGAAGAAGATCGAGGTCCGCAATGAGGGCGAGGCAAAGTCCATCTTGGATGACCTCGCTGGTGCTGCCTACCAGGTGGTACGCGTCGTGCGTAAGGAGCGGCGGCGAAATCCAGCGCCGCCCTTTACCACCAGCACATTGCAGCAGGAAGCGTCGAGGAGGCTCGGATTCGGAGCTCGAAAGACGATGCAGGTGGCCCAGCAGCTATATGAGGGTCTGCCCCTTGGAGACGAGGGGAGCGTCGGGCTCGTCACTTATATCCGCACTGACTCGGTGCGCGTCGCCGTCGAGGCGGAGCAGGCTGCAAGGGCGTTCATCGCGAAAGAGTACGGGTCGGAATTCGTGCCTGATCATCCACGCCGGTACCGCGCGAAGGCCACGAGCCAGGACGCACACGAGGCGATACGACCGACCTCGGTGAGCAGGCTGCCTGACCAGGTGAAATCCCATCTCACTCGAGACCAGTACAAGCTCTACAAGTTGATCTGGGAGCGGTTCATCGCAAGCCAGATGGAGTCGGCAGTTGTGGACGCTGTGAGCGTGGACGTGCAGGCGAAAGCATACACGTTCAGGGCCACCGGCTCGAGGATCGTGTTCCCCGGATTCATCCTCGTTTACCAAGAAGCCACTGACAACGCCGACAAAGAGGACGAGGCGAGCCTGCCCGAGCTGAGTGAAGGGGACGCCTTGGCCCTTGTGCGGCTGGAGCCCGCGCAACATTTTACGGAGCCGCCTCCGAGATATACAGAGGCATCTCTCGTAAAGGCCCTCGAGGAAAACGGCATTGGCAGGCCCAGCACCTACGCGCCGATAATCGATACGATTTTGAGACGTGGGTACGTCGTCCTTGAGGACAAGAAGTTCCACCCGACTCAGCTGGGATTCGTGGTGGTGGACCTCTTGAGACAGGTGTACCCTCAGGTTGTGGACGTGGCGTTCACCGCGGAAATGGAGAGCCAGCTGGACAAGATCGCCGAGGGTGAGCTGGACTGGGTGAGGGTCGTAGACGATTTCTACGTACCATTCAGTAGGACCGTGAGCGCTGCCGAGGAGAACATGGGGCGCGTGAAGATCCCGGACGAGGTGACGGATGAGAAGTGTCCTAAGTGTGGCCGCCCTTTGGTGGTGAAACACGGTAGGTTCGGGACTTTCCTTGGGTGTCAAGGTTACCCGGAGTGCACCTTTACGAAAAAGATGGTACGCCTGGCGGGGGTGAAGTGCCCCGATTGCGGCGCGGACGTGGTAGAGCGAAGGACGAAGAAGGGAAGGAAGTTCTATGGGTGCAGCAGGTATCCTGAATGCCGGTTCACCACGTGGTATACTCCCGCGAAGGGCACGACCTGCCCCAAGTGCGGAGCGTTTCTCGTGAAGCGAGGGAGGGGGACCGGGGTCCTCACATGCGTGAGGGAAACGTGCGACTATCGTGAGGAGGCGCAGGGGAAAGCCGAGCCCGGGCGCGGCGGGGGAGAGGCTCCGGAGCAAGCATAGCATAGTTCACTCGCCGTGGCCAGCCTCCGTGCTCTGCTTCATTCAATTGTACGCCGCAAGGGCGCTTCGAGGAGCGCAAGGGAAGCATGGTAGATGCAGGGCTAGCTGACGTGATAGTGGTGGGCGGGGGTCTCGCTGGAAGCGAGGCTGCCTGGCAGGCGGCAAGAGCGGGTGCGCGGGTCACCCTTATCGAGATGCGCCCCGCGGTGATGACCCCTGCACATACCACCGGCGACTTCGCGGAGCTCGTGTGCTCCAACTCCCTCGGCTCAGACAGTCTTGACAACGCCTCCGGCGTGTTGAAAGAGGAGATGCGCATCTTCGGCTCTCTCATCATGAGATGCGCCGAAGCGTCGAGGGTTCCCGCGGGGTCTGCGTTGGCGTGCGACAGACAGCGTTTCGCTCGTCTCGTGACCGCTTACATCGAGCGGTGTCCAAGCATCAGCGTGGTGAGGCGGGAGGCGTCCTCGCTTCCCAATGGCGCACCGCTCGTGGTTGCGACCGGCCCACTCACGTCGGAGGCAATGGCCGAGGCCATAGCGCGCCTGGCCGGCACCGAGCACCTTTACTTCTATGACGCTGTTGCGCCGATAGTGACGGCAGAGTCGTGTGACATGTCGAAGGCTTTCTGGGGATCCCGTTATGGTCGGGGGGGCGCTGACTACCTCAATTGCCCCATGACGAAGGAGGAATACGACCGCTTCTACGACGCATTGGTCTCCGCCAGATGTGCGCCGGTGCACGGGTTCGAGGACACCAAGGTCTTCGAGGCGTGCATGCCCGTGGAGGTCCTGGCGAAAAGGGGACGGGAAGCCCTCGCGTACGGCCCCTTGCGCCCAGTTGGGCTCGTTGACCCGCGAACCGGGGAGAGGCCTTACGCTGTGGTGCAGCTCAGGCGGGAAGACGATGCCGGGCGGCTTCTCAATATGGTGGGTTTTCAGACGCGTCTCGCGTGGGAGGAGCAACGTCGGGTTTTCCGGATGATTCCCGGGCTAGAGCACGCGGAATTCGTGAGATACGGAGTGATGCACAGGAACACATACATAAACTCGCCTGAGCTCCTTAAGCCCACATTGCAGTTCCGGCGGCGCGATACGCTCTTCTTTGCCGGCCAGCTTACCGGCGTTGAAGGATATCTCGAGTCCGCAGCCTCGGGCCTGGTTGCTGGCGTAAACGCCGCCAGGGTTGCCCTAGGCGCGGAGCCTGTGGTCTTTCCAGAGGAAACCGTCCACGGCAGCCTGTGCCGCTACATAAGCAGCCCGCACCCGAGCGGGTTTCAGCCCATGAACGCGAATTTCGGGATCATGCCACGCCCAAGCGGAGAGCACAAGGGCAGGGCCGCAAGGCGCCAAATTGCGACCCGCGCCCTCCTGGCGGCGGTACATTTCGAGAAAACACTCCACGCCGGGGTTGAAGGAATATTATAATTATGTTACAATTTCGCGCTGGGTGGGCACGACGACCCACTCGGTGCAGGACCTTCGAACGCGTGCCCGCAGGCGGCCGCCGCGTCGCCGCGACGGGAGATGCCGTTGGTAACGGCCTGGCTGGCGCGGGGAGGGTGGGTCCGCCACTTGAGCCGGCGTGGGGGTGTGCCACTGTTGCTCGCGACGGAGGTCGAGGGGTTCTTAAAGCAGCTTGAGCTGGAGAAGGGCGTCTCGCCGAACACTGTCGAGGCGTACGGTCACGATATACGGTGTTTCCTTGACTTTCTGGCCGAGGTCCTTGAGAGGGTCGACGATCCTGCCAAAGTGGGGCATCTTGAGATAAGAGCGTACCTCGCCAGCCTGCAGAAAGCCAAGTACTCGCGGCGAACCATAGCTCGGCGTCTCGCAGCTGTACGTTCCTTCTTTGCGTATCTGTGTAGGAAGGGAATATGCGAAACCAACCCCGCCCGAGGCGTGAGCGCGCCGAAACTCGCGAAGGTGCTTCCGCGTTTTCTCCATGAGGAGGACGTCGCAAGCCTTATGGAGGCGCCGCCGCAGGACACGCCTCTCGGGCTTCGAGACAGAGCCATACTCGAGACGCTCTATGCCGCGGGCTTGCGTGTCGGCGAGCTTGTCGGGCTAGACGTGGAGGATGTCGACCTTGCGCACGGATTCGTGAAGGCGTTCGGGAAGGGCGGTAAGGAACGTGTCGTTCCCATAGGAGCGCAGGCAAGGGCTGCGTTGAGCGAATACATGGAGAAGGGGAGACCTCAGATCCTTCGGGCACGTTCCGATGCGCGATGCGACCTGGGCGCGCTTTTCCTGAACTATAGAGGGGAGAGGCTTTCTGTCAGGGCTGTACAGCTGATGCTGGACAGGTACATAAAGAAAGTGAGCATCGACAAGAAAGTTAGCCCCCACGCCATCCGGCATTCCTTTGCCACCCATCTCCTCGACCATGGGGCAGACCTGCGGGCCGTGCAGGAGTTGCTCGGCCACGTGAGCGTTTCGACCACACAGATCTATACGCATGTGACGAGGGAGAAGCTCAAGCTGGTGTACGACAGGGCCCACCCCCGCGCTTGACGTGAAGGAGGGAACCGTATGTTTCACGCCACGACTGTGGTTGCCGTGAAGCGCGGCGACCATGTGGCCGTAGCCGGTGACGGACAGGTTACGTTCGGGAACACCGTGATGAAACACGGGGCGAGGAAGGTCAGGAGGATACACGACGGCAAGGTCCTCGCGGGCTTCGCTGGAGCGGCGGCTGATGCGTTCGCGCTCTTCGAGAAGTTCGAAGGGAAGCTTGAGGAATTTCACGGCAACCTTCCAAGGGCCGCTGTCGAGCTGGCCAAAGAGTGGAGGCTTGACAGGGCGTTGCGCCGACTCGAGGCGTTGCTGGTGGTGGCGGATGCCTCTCACCTGTTGGTCATATCCGGAAGCGGCGATGTGATCGAGCCCGACGATGATGTGGTCGCGGTGGGTTCCGGCGGGCCGTACGCGTTGGCGGCGGCGAGGGCCCTCATTCGGCACACTGACCTTTCATGTAAGGAGATCGCCACGGAGGCGCTCAAGATCGCCGCATCCATCTGCATATACACGAATGAGGAGATCACTTGCGAAGAGTTGTGAGAGGAGGCGCGAGGGTGGACGATCTGACGCCCCGAGCCATCGTTGAGGAGCTTGACAAGTACATCGTCGGCCAGGCCAAAGCCAAACGGGCCGTGGCTATCGCTTTGCGCAACAGGTACCGGCGGCTGAAGCTGCCCGGGTCCCTGCGTGACGAGGTTGTTCCCAAGAACATCCTCATGATCGGTCCGACCGGGGTAGGCAAAACCGAGATCGCGCGGAGACTGGCAAGACTCGTCAACGCGCCGTTCATCAAAGTGGAGGCCACCAAGTTCACCGAGGTGGGGTACGTCGGCCGTGATGTGGACTCCATCATTCGGGACCTCGTGGAAACCTCCATCAGAATGGTCAAGGCCGAGAAGATGGTGCAGGTTTACCATCGAGCGGAGGCCGTGGTGGACGACAGAATCCTGGACATAATCGCGCCCATGCCCAGCCGCGAGGGGGAGAAAAACCCGCTCAGCGTCCTGATGGGAGGCCTGGGTCTGGTGCGGGACGATGAGTCGTTTCAGGCGAAGCAGGCTGAGGCCAGGGCCCGGCGGGAGGAGCTTCGGGCCAGGCTCGCCGCCGGAGAGCTTGAAGACATGATCATCGAGGTTGCGGTGGAGGACCAGAGCCCGCAGATGCTCGAGGTCTTCAGCGGGGCCGGCGTCGAGGAAATGGGCATCAACATGCAGGACCTTTTCGGAGGACTGTTGCCACGGCGTCAGCGCCGCCGGAAAGTGCCGGTGAGGGAGGCCCGAAAGATCATAGCCCAGGAGGAAGCCCAAAAGCTCATAGATATGGAGGAAGTGGAGCAGGAGGCCGTGAGGCGAGCGGAGCAGTCCGGCATAGTCTTCATAGATGAAATCGACAAGATAGCTGGCCGGGAGCGCGGGGTGGGGCCTGACGTGTCGCGCGAGGGCGTCCAGCGCGACATTCTGCCCATCGTCGAGGGTTCCACCGTGATCACGAAACACGGCCCGGTGAAGACCGACCACATTCTCTTCATCGCCGCAGGCGCCTTCCACGTGGCGAAGCCATCGGACTTGATTCCTGAGCTCCAGGGGCGCTTCCCGATACGGGTTGAGCTCGACAGCCTCACGAAGGAGGACTTCAAACGCATCCTGCTCGAGCCTGAGAATGCTCTTGTCAAGCAGTACAAGGCCCTTCTTGCTACAGAGGGTGTCGAGGTCGAGTTCCTGCCCGATGCGATCGACGAGATCGCGGCGATCGCTGACAGGGTGAACCAGGAGATGGAGAACATCGGCGCACGGAGGCTCCACACGGTCATGGAGCGGCTGTTGGACGACATCTCGTTCAATGCGCCAGAGATGCCCAAGGGGAGGGTGGAGATTGACAGGGAGTACGTTCGCAAGAAGCTGCAAGACGTAGTGGGCGACAAGGACCTTAGCAGGTTCATATTGTAGAGTCTCACGCGTCCGGGGTCCGCCCGCGGGCAGGCCAGGCACGCAGCGACGCCTGCCACGAGGAACGGGCTCCTGAAGGTGATGGACTCGCGGTGGGACAAGCCCGAATGGTACGGGTCTTCGCTAGGTGAGGACGCAGCGCGGGGGAAGCCTCACTGTGCAAGTTAAGGCAACTGAAGGAGGATACATCGATGAGCGAGCTACTGGAGAAGACACGAAGGATCAGTCGGTTCATACAGGAGTCCACGGGTTTTCCCAGCGATTTCAATGATCTTGCGAAGGTGCTATCCGAAGAGGTCGCGGCCAACGTGTACGTGGTTGCGCGCCGAGGGAAGCTCCTAGGATACGGGTTCATGGAGGGCTTTGATTGCGACGTTGCGGCCGGGTATGTGGGGAACGGCGGGACGTTTCCCAAGGAGTGCGCGGACTGGCTCCTCAGGATAATAGAGGCGTCCGAGAACATCCGCCATGACCCGGGAAAGTGCTTCCTCGGGGCTGAGGTGAAGTGCGGGTTCCCCGAGAAGTTCCTGACTGTCGTCCCGATTTACGCGGGCGGGGACAGGATGGGGACGCTTGTCCTGGCCAGGTTCGAGAGAGAGTTCTCCGATGACGACCTCGTTCTAGCTGAGTATGCCGCCACGGTCTTCGGGATGGAGATCCTTCGCTCGAGGACTGGTCAGATCGAGGAGGAGGCCCGGAAGAAGGCGTCGGTCCAAATGGCCCTGGACACCTTGTCCTTCTCGGAACAAGAGGCGGTTGAGCACATCTTCAGGGAGCTCGGCGGCGACGAGGGCCTGCTTGTTGCGAGCAAGATCGCCGACAAGGTCGGCATCACGAGGTCTGTCATCGTAAACGCCCTGCGCAAGTTCGAGAGTGCCGGGGTCATAGAGTCACGTTCCCTGGGCATGAAGGGGACGTACATCAGGGTCCTCAACGACAAACTCTTCGACGAGCTCGAGAGATTGCGGGCGAGGTAGCCCGGCAGACGACATTAAGCGTCGCGCGGGTAGCCTCCCCACCGAGACTACCCGCCGGCGAAGAGCAAGACGAGCGGCGCGGCCACAGAGCATATCGCGAGTATGAAGACGCCGACGGCTCCGCGCGTGTTGCCGTGCCGCAAGAGCCACAGCCCGAAGCTCGCGGTGTATATCGCCACGGCAACCGGAACCGGCATGGTGGTGAGGATGACGCTCATTCGCACGACGAGGCCCCCCTTCAGCAAGTTATGTCGTATCTGTGCTCGGCTTGGGCGGCCTGAAGAGCAGGCCGGTGCGCCGCAGGTCGAGCTTTAGGTCGATATTCACCTGCGCTTGCGGGAATCTCTTCGGCCAATCGAGCTCCTCCCACTCGCGCCATGTTCTCGTGAGGTGTCTCGCCTTGTTGCCGAACGCAAAGATGTCCGCGCCGAACTCGGTCTGGGCCTTCGTCACGAGGTCGCGGCAGCCTCTCTTGAGGTCGTCCGCCACCCGTTTTTCCAGCGCGTGAAGGTTCTTGGGGTTGGAGTAGTCCTTGAGACTCTGGCTCCCGATGACCTCTCCCTCCAGCATCATCTTCACGTTGACTTGAAACCCATCTTTGTTCCTGCGCACCGTGGTTTCGGTAGGCCTGGCAAGGCGGATATCGCACGAGACGTATTTGCCTTTCACGAACGGGTCTTCAACGCAGATGATGCCTCTCTTGAACGTGCCGCGCAGGAGCAGCATTGCCCGGACGTCTTGCCCCGTTATCTCGCCGACCATGCGGTCGCCTCTAAACACCGCTCCGCCCAAGAGTTCCACTGGGTTTCCGCCGACTGACGGGGATTCGCCTGCCACGTAGTCGGAATCACTTCGCGAGGCAACGGGAAGCATTTTCGCCGCGTTCACGGGCCCTTCCCCGGATCCCGTTTCTGAAGAGCCTTGACCCTTCGTGCCCCCGGAGGCACCGCCAGGTGCCTCTGTCCGCGACTCCTCGGTCCTGCCGCCGGGCGTTTCCTGCTTCACGCCCGCGAGGATCACGACTGGCTCCTCTCCGAGGGACTGCATCTCAACGAGGAACCGGTGGATCTGGGACGGCGGGATGTAACCCGTCTGCCTATTGGCGAGCGCGAGAAGCTCCAGGTTTTTCGCGGGGTTCTGCTCGAGGACAGGCCGGTTCTTCTCGATGAACTCCTTCGCGGTGCCCCTGGTCACCACGAGGAACATCGTCCTCCGCGTCTCGCGGAACCTGACGAGCTCACCTATGTACGGAGCTATTCCGCGCCTCGCGAGCTTCTCTCCGATGACCACCATTTTGCCGTGAACCAGGCTCGGGCGCCTGTCCACGTGCGTGCTCAGGAGGTTAAGGAGGCTCAGAACCGAGCGGCCCACGAGCGTCGTGATGAGGCTCGACTGCTGGCCCGCTCCCCCTCCCCCTCCGCCTCCGGAGCCTCCGCCGATCCCGCCCGCGCCCGCGACAGCCCTGGGGACGGCTATATGGAAGGTCACGGCGAGCATGTCGTTGGGCGCGTCGTCGAGGCCGATCGCCATGACGAACGCGAGGTCGTCCACCTCGGTCCTGTCCCAGCATCCCGCGGTGCACGCCGCCACCGCGAGCACGACCAGCAGCGACAACGCGAGCCTGACGCGTCCCGTGCCTCGCCCTCCCAGATCACGCACCGCGCGTCGGCTCCCCCCTCCTGGTTCCCCGGGCCTCCCTCACCTGTGCGACGAGGAGCAAGAGTGCCGGGACAACGAAAACAGCGATGCCCCCGAACGTCCTCACGAGCTCGAAGTCGAGCCTGGTCGCAGTCGGCACGTCCGGGGGCGTGAATGCCAGCGTATAGCCGATGATTGCAACCGCGGGCACGATCGGCCGATATATCGGAAGTTTGAGCATCCGGGCGAGGATCATCGTTGAAGTGTAAGCGCCGAGCGCCAACTCGATGCACCCGCTTATGACCCATAGGAACACGAACGCTACCTCAACGCGCTGAAAGAACCGGCCCACGTATATGAGGGTGCTCGTTTCATACCCTGGATACGGGATATGCAAGCACAGCGGGTATGGGAACACGGTGACGAAGACGAGCACCGACACGCTGGTGAAGAAGGTTGTTATGGCTATGGCGATGAGCCCCATGGTCTTCACCTTGTGGCCGTCCCTGAGCTGTGGGGCGACGACCGCCAGAAACATGACCTCGCCTGCGATGGCCGAGTGGATGACCCCGTGGTACAGGAGCTTGCCCGGCCCAGGGCCGAAGATTGGGAACATCGCGTCGAGGTTGGCCTGAGGAAGCGACAGGATGTTCAGGAAAACGAGGGTGATCACTATGAGCGGCGCTGCGAGAAAGGCGGCCCTCGTGATCGCCTCTCCGCCCAGGTAAACCGCTATTAGGGTCGCGAGCACAAATATGGCCGTGATCACCGACAGGGGCGTGCGCGGCAGGAGGGCAGTGCCCACGGTCTCGGAGAACTGCCGCATGACAAGGATGGTGGCTGCGAAGAAGAATGCGAAGTAGCCGAGCGTGGCGAGGTTCCCGAACACGGGGCCGGCTATCTGCTCGCTGATCTCGACTATGCTTTTCCCGGGGTATCGCTTCAGAAGGGCGGCAATGATGAGGAATCCGAGGGCCCCGGTGCTGAAGCTTATGATTGGGATCACCCAAGCGGCCGTGAGGCCCACCGTCGCCATCTGCTGCGGAAACGAGATGAACAGCTTCGATGCGAGAAAGTATACGGTGGCCGCCACGGCTTCATTCGTGCCTATCCTGCCTTCCTCAAGCACGCCCCGTGCCCCCCTTGTCCTGCGGCCCTGGCTCGGCCGCCGGGGCCGGCGTTCCCGCAGCTTTCGTGCGGGCCCCTCGCGAAGGTTGCACGGGGGGCGGGCTTGGCGAGGGTGCGTCGACTCCTCCGGCCTGGGTCCATCCACGTGCAACCTCGGGTTGGCGCTCCCTCGGGCTGGTTTGGAGGAACGGCGGGCGCAGCTCCATGCTCCACGAAGGGTACCGGAGGACTACGTCGCCGCTGGATTGGGCGAACGGGGCGACGGGGGACATGAACGGTACGCCGAAAGATCTCGTGCTCACGTATATGAGCATCTGAACAAACACTCCCGCCGCGATGCCGTAGAATCCGAACGCCGCTGCGAGCGCGATGTAGGCGAACCGCGTGATGCGCGCGGCGAACGCCATGTTGAAGTTGGGTATAGCGAAGGAACCAAGGGCTGTCAGGGCGACGATTATAACAAGGATCGGGCTGACTATGGACGCCGCGACGGCGGCCTGACCGAGAATGAGCGCGCCTACTATCCCCAACGTGGGTCCTATCACGCCGGGCACGCGGATCCCCGCCTCTCGAATGAGCTCGAAGGACATCTCCATGATGATGACCTCGACCGCCGTTGGAAAGGGTACCTTCTCGCGGGTTGCCGCGATAGCGAGAAGGAGATCGGTGGGGATCATCTCCGGGTGGAAGTTCGTTACAGCTATGTACACGGCGGGCAGCAGCAGCGCCGCTCCAAGCGCAGCCACCCGGACGATGCGGAGGAACGTGCCGAAGGGCCACCTCAGGAAATGGTCCTCCGCGGCGTGTAGCAGCGACCAGAACGTGACCGGGACGATGAGGCCGAACGGGCTTCCATCCAGGAGGAGCCCGACGTGCCCCTCGGCTAGGAAGGCCGCCATTCTGTCGGGGCGCTCGGTCGACAGCGTTTGCGGCACCAGCACGAGGGGTCGGTCTTCGATGAACTGCTCGAGCACGCCCGTGTCCTGTATGTGGTCGGCCGTGATGGCGTTGATACGTCGTTTCACCTCAGCTACCAACTTGGGATTGGTGAGGCCCTCCACATAGAGCACAGCGCAGTCCACCCTGGACAGCGTGCCCACCTTCAGAATCTCGCTAACCAAGTCGGGTGTGCGCATCCGCCTTCGAACCAGCGCCACGTTGTTCTTGAGCGTCTCGTTGAAGGCCTCCTGCGGGCCGTGCACCACCATTTCCGCCGTGGGCTGGCTCACGCCCCGGTGTTCCCACGACTTGGTTTCGACTTCGAGAGCGGTGGCACATCCTTCGATGAGCAAACAAGTGGTCCCGGCAATGACCCCTTCGACGACGCCACGCAGATTGTGCTTGCGTGATACCTGATTGCCCGGCAGGAGACGGCGCTCCACGATCTCCAGGACATCAGAGGCCCGAAGGTCTTTGTTCAGGTTGGATATGAGCATGAGCGGCTGGAGGATCGCAAGGTCGATGATGTCCTTGCTCGCCAGGCCTTCCATGAACACGATGGCGGCCTTCGTGGGCGGGCTCGTAGGTATCTCGAACTCCCTCACGATCACATCAGAGTTCAAACCATAATGCAGGACCTCTTTGAGCGCGCCGAGGTTCGCCTGGAGGTTCTCTGCGAGAGGCTTCAGCTCATCAGCCTTGTCCCCCTCCTGTTGCCCTTGCCCGCCGCTCTGTCCTTGGGCGCCTTGGGCCTCGGAGGAACCCTCCTGCTGCCCCTTGGGAGACGGTGTCGCGCCGCTCACCGACGGAGGGATCTCCTCGGACGTTTCGTGGAAGGCGTCGGGGCCATGAATCTCAAGAGGGCTCCGCGCTCGTCGCCGAAGGGTGGCACGGCCTGCGTCGGCGCCGACGCTGACCGCGGAGAGCTTCTTTGGCCTCAGGAACCCCCGTGCGGTGCGCTCCGGGGCTGCTCCGAGGGCTGTGACCGCCGAGAGCCGTTGAGCCCGGTCGCGGCGGGCCGCACGCCTCCCGACTTGGCCTGTACCTTGCTCCCGCCCCTGGGCTTTGCCCTGCCCCGTGTCCGGCCCTGCGGACGCGCCTGGAGATGCGCCGCCGGTCCGCGGCGCGTCAGATGTGAGCCCGGGGAGCTTCGGCTGCGTGTCGAGGACAAACTCCTCCTCGCGTGCGGGGTTTTCGAAGGAGAGGAGGGACACTATCTCGTTCAAGATGTTCCGAAGAAAGCTCAACGTCGGAGGCCTCCGGTCCAAAGAAAGCCACCCTGCGCGTGACTGCGCCGATCCTGCCAGCGGTGCCGATAGTTGCCGGTGCGCCGGAGCCCTTCTTCACATTGGTCGAAGGTGGTGTCCCGACCGGCAGTGGTCGCCGAGACTTCGCGAGCGAGGCGAGCGGCCTGGCCCGCTTCCACTGGCCGTACGGCCCCGCTAGCCCTTATGGAAAACACGGTGCACTGGTGGACAGGCATGCCCCAACCGGCACTCGTAATTTAGGTATTCCCCGCCCGCCGTCACGTATTCAGGCCTGCAAATTTCGTGGGAGCCTTCGTTGATATGGATATGGTCGTGTGGTATACTACGACTTGGTGTGAGCACGCACGCTCCCGGATCCCGACAACGGTGCCCGTTTGCACGGGTTCTGTCGGGGGATGAACGGGGCGGAGGGATAACCGGTGGGGGAGGAGGTGAGATAATGGCAGTAGTCACCATGAAGCAGTTGCTCGAGGCTGGGGTTCATTTCGGCCATCAGACCAGGCGCTGGAACCCCAAGATGAAGCCCTTCATCTTCACCGAGCGCAACGGCATCTACATTATAGACCTCCAGAAGACAGTCAGGAAGATCGACGAGGCCTACGAGTTCGTGAAGCGCGTGGCGCAAGAGGGCGGCACCATCCTGTTCGTGGGAACGAAGAAACAGGCTCGGAACACTGTCAAGGAAGAGGCCGAACGCTGCGGCATGTTCTACGTGAACGAACGCTGGCTCGGTGGGATGCTCACCAACTTCCGGACCATTCGAAAGCGAATCGAGCGTCTCCGGATGCTGGAGAGCATGCAGGCGGATGGGTCGTTCGAGGTCCTTCCGAAGAAAGAAGTCATGCACCTCATGAAGGAGAAAGCGAAGCTCGAGCGGTTCCTCGGTGGCATTCGCGAGATGTCTGGGCTGCCGGGAGCCGTTTTCGTGGTTGATCCGCGTAAGGAGAGAATAGCAGTGCAGGAAGCGAGGAAGCTTGGCATACCCGTCGTGGGGATCGTCGACACCAACTGCGACCCCGACGAGGTCGACTACGTGATCCCTGGGAACGACGACGCTATCCGCGCCGTGAAGCTCATTTGCGGGAAGATGGCTGACGCGGTCATAGAGGGCCTTGAGGGTCGTGACGCGGCGCTTGCGGCCGAGGCGCAGGAGGGTTCGGTGGCCGGGGAGATCCACGAACACGAGCTTGAAGGCGAGTATGCCGATGACGCAACAGACGTCGTCGAGATGCCCCTGGACCTCGAGGTCGCAGAGGTTGACAACGACGATCACGCCACGGTGCGCGACGACGACACCGAGCGGTAGACTTGCGAGGAGGTAGCGCTTGTGGCTGTGACAGCCGAGGACATCAAGGAACTCCGGGAGAGAACTGGGGCCGGAATGATGGACTGCAAAAAGGCCCTGGAGGAAACCGGAGGCGACATGGAGAAGGCCATCGCGTACCTGCGCGAGAAGGGCCTCGCGAAGATGCATAAGAGGGCGGGCAGGATCGCGGCCGAGGGCGTGGTTGAGGCATACATCCACCTCGGAGGCAAGATCGGCGTGCTGGTGGAGGTCAATTGCGAGACGGATTTCGTGGCGCGCACGGACGACTTCCGGCACCTGGCAAGGGAAGTCGCGCTTCAGGTCGCCGCGAGCAAGCCCCTCTACGTGTCCAGCGCTGATGTGCCGGAATCGGTTCTTGAGAGCGAGCGGGCTATATACCGCGCGCAGGCCCTGAACGAGGGAAAGCCTGAGGCGGTCGTCGCTAAGATCGTTGAGGGCAGGCTCAAGAAGTTCTACACCGAGGTTTGCCTGCTCGAGCAGCCCTACATCAGAGACCCTGAGAAGACCATAGGCGATCTCGTGGCCGAGGTGTCAGCGAAGACTGGGGAGAAGGTCCAGGTGCGACGGTTCGCCAGATTCGAGCTGGGAGAGGGCATCGAGAAGCCGTGCGCCTGTGAGGCCTGACCATCTTCACCGAGGTCTGCAACCGGGCAGGGCGAACGGCATGCAACAGGCTCTAAGTATGGCACCATAAGTTTTCGTCTCCTTTGTTGACGGCGCTAGGGTTGTCGGTGCTTGCACGACGGGGCGTGGAGAATTCGGCAGGCTTGCGCGCCGAATTCGAGCGAGGAGCGCCGCAAGCGCGCCGTCCCCGGAGGGCAACACCGGGAACCCTGAGCAGCACCCCTCCGTCGAAAGGGAGCGCGAACTTTTGGCCACATACTTAGCCGGGACTGACGGTGATTAGGGCTGGCGGAAAGCCCGAGGAAGGTTGGGGCGCGATGGGCGACACTGGGGGAGGCCCTCGGTTCAAGAGGGTCGTGCTGAAGCTGTCGGGAGAGGCTCTAGCAGGGTCCCGGGGCTTTGGAATCGACCTTGATGTGGTGAACCACATCGCCGGGGAGATCAGAGAGATACATGAGCTCGGCGTGCAGGTTGCCGTGGTGGTCGGCGGTGGGAACATATGGCGCGGCGTCCAGGCTCAGAAAGCCGGGATGGATCGTGCCACCGCCGACTATATGGGAATGCTCGCCACCATAATAAACGCGATGTCTCTTCAAGACTCCCTTGAAAAGCTTGGGGTTGACACGCGCGTTCAAACCGCGATCGAGATGCGCGAGATCGCCGAACCGTACATCCGGAGGCGCGCGATCAGGCACCTCGAAAAGGGCCGGGTGGTGATTTTCGCAGGCGGAACGGGCAACCCGTACTTCTCGACTGACACGGCGGCGGCATTGCGGGCGGCCGAGATCGAGGCCGAGGTAATCCTGATGGCGAAGAGGGTAGACGGGGTCTACGATTCCGACCCCCGCTCGAACCCCTCGGCGAAGCGCTTCGCGCGCCTGACCTATAGAGATGTCATCAACCAAGGGCTAGGCGTGATGGACTCCACGGCAGCCTCGCTCTGCATGGACAACGGCATCCCAATCGTCGTCTTCAACCTGACAAAGAAGGGCAACGTCAAGAGGGCGGTCCTCGGTGAGGAGATAGGTACTCAGGTCGGGGGGGAGCAGCATGACAGGCGATGAACGCGCCAAGGCCGAGCAAAGGATGAAGGAGATAGTGGAGGCGACGCGGCGGGAGTTCGCGCAGATCCGGACGGGCAGAGCCAATCCTGCCCTGCTCGACAGGGTAACCGTCGAGGCTTACGGTGACGTGTACCCCATCAACCAGCTCGCCAGCATCTCTGTGCCCGAGGCGAGGCTTCTCGTCATCCAGCCATGGGACCGGAAAGTGCTTCCCAACATCGAGCGGGCGATCTTGAAGTCTGACCTTGGCCTGACCCCGGTGAGCGATGGGTCTGTTCTCCGAATAACCATACCTTCGTTGACGGAGGAAAGACGCAGAGACCTCGTGAAGGTCGCGAAAAAGGTCGCGGAGGACATGAGGGTTGCGATCCGCAACGCGAGGCGGGAGGCCATAGATGCTCTGCGGGCGAAGCAGAAGAACAAGGAGATAACCGAGGACGACCTCAAGAAAGGGCAGGAGGACATCCAAAAGCTCACCGACAGGTTCATAGCGGAGATCGATGCTCTCCTCGAGGCCAAGGAGGCCGAGATCATGGAAGTCTGAAGGGAGGTGGCCGCGTTGCCCCACGTGATCACTGATGACTGCACGAAGTGCGGTTCATGCGCAGAAGTGTGCCCCTTTGAGGCGATTAGCGAGGGAGAGGACAAGTTTGTGATTGACCCTGAGGTCTGCACTGACTGCGGTATGTGCGCTGAGGAGTGCTCCTCGGGCGCGATAGTGGAAGAGGAGTGAATCCCGCAGGGATACACGGTCAAGGGGAGGTCGCAGCGAGGTGGCCCTCCCCTTGACGCCTTTCCGAAGGAGAAAACCTGGAGAACCCTTGAAGTGGTTTCGGGGGGAGTGACGCCTCTTGTGACTCGTGTCCGAGTTGATGCGACGGATCAGGAAGTGCGGGGCACATGCGAAGCGCTC
Organism: Bacillota bacterium; assembly: GCA_012842395.1. Lineage (NCBI taxonomy): Bacteria > Bacillati > Bacillota > Bacillota bacterium. The sequence goes on along the minus strand of DUSX01000004.1, from coordinate 179,225 downwards.
GAGGAGGCAGGCTGCCCGCCTTGTACGGGCCAAGCCGGCGGGCCGCCCCGGCACGTAGCGATCATCATGGATGGAAATGGCAGGTGGGCGACGAGACGCAATCTCCCGAGGTGGGCAGGGCATAGGGCCGGCGCGGAGAGAGCTGAAGATGTGGTGAGGGCCGCCTCCGAAACGGGCATCGAGATCGTGACGCTGTACGTTTTCTCCACGGAAAACTGGAAGCGCCCCGCGGAGGAAGTGGACAACCTGATGAATCTCCTCGTGGAGATGTTCGAGAAGAGGCTCGAGGCCCTCATTGATTTCGGTGCGCGCATTCGCGTGATCGGAGCTCGGGAAGGGTTGCCCCCAAAGGTGGTGCGCGCGATAGAGCACGTCGAGGACGCGACCAGGCAGAGCGGCGGCATTCTCGTGAACCTTGCCATCAACTATGGCGGGCGCGACGAAATCGTCAGGGCAGCGAGGCGATTGGCCGAGGAAGTCGCCTCAGGGCTTCTCGACCCAAGCGACATCGATGGGCGTGCCCTTGAGTCCCGGCTGTACACTGCCGGCTTGCCTGACCCTGACTTGCTCATTAGGACGGGAGGAGAGATGCGGATCTCCAACTTCCTCCTTTGGCAGGTTGCGTACGCTGAGTTGTACGTAACCCCGGTGCTGTGGCCAGATTTCACCCGGCACGAGTTCGTGAAGGCCATTCGGGCGTACGAAGCCCGCGCTCGCAGATTCGGGGGCATCTAGGGATGCGCCGTGGAAGGAGGATGGCATGGTGCGGGAGAGGGTCTTGAGCGCGCTCATCGCGGTGCCGGTGGTGGTGGCCGTAGTCGTGGTGGGCGGGCCGTGGCTCGCGTTGATGGTCGTGGCCGTGGGCATCTGGGGCGTTCTGGAGTTTTACAGGCTTGCCAGGTCCGCGGGCCTCAAGCCGGCGCGAGCCGTGGGGGTCTTGGGAGTGGTGGCGTTTGCTGCCGCAGGCTACACGGGTTCGAGCATAGCGGTCGGGGCGGTCCTGGCCGGGATGGTGATAGCGAGCCTTGTCTTTCAGACCCTTGAGCTTGGACGCGAGTCGGCAATTGCAAACCCGGCCGTGACAGTGTTCGGCGCGGCCTACATCGGGTGGGCTGTGGGCCTCATCCTTCTCTTGCGAGAGGTGGGCGGGGCGTCGGCCGGCCTTGGGCATGTCATGACCGTCCTCCTGACCGTCTGGGCCAACGACATCGGGGCATACTTTGTCGGAAGCGCGTTCGGAAGGCACAAGCTCATGCCGGAAGTGAGTCCCAACAAGAGCGTGGAAGGCGCTCTGGCAGGCCTCGCGGCGGGAGTGTGCGTGGGCGTGGGAGCGAGGGCGCTCGGGGTGGCCCTCGGGTGGTGGCCCCAGGTGCCGACCGCGCACGCGGTGGCGCTTTCCCTAGCGGTTGGGCTGGCCGGCCAAGCAGGGGACCTTGCTGAGTCCGCCATGAAACGGAACGCTCACGTGAAGGATTCAGGCACCTTCTTGCCAGGGCACGGCGGCGTGCTTGACAGAATTGACAGTGTGTTGTTTGCTATTCCCGTAGCGTACTATTACGTAACGGCTTTTCATATGTGAGTCATGTGCGAGGCCTCGAGCGACGGTCTGGAGGTGCTCCGCTGCTGGCGCCCTCCCTCGTCTTCCAAACGACGGAGCTACGGGGTGATTGGGGTTGCACGGGCTTTCGGCGACATGGAAGCATTTCCTCGCGTGGGGTGCTGTCCTTGTCGGGTGTTTCCTCATAGTGAAATACGTGCTGACGTATTTCGTGCCGTTCATCATCGCCTTCGTGATCGCGGCGATCATCGACCCGCCGGTCGAGTTTCTCGTGAGACGGACGAGGCTGTCGAGGGGCGGCGCGGTCTTGCTTATGCTTTGCCTCCTCGTGATGGTGCTCGGTGTTGTCATCGTCGTGGGCGTTTCCCGGATCTACCTGGAAATCCAGGAGCTCTCGCGAGCCTTGCCCATGTACAACGTCAGCCTTGAAGAGATGCTCTCAAGGATCGTGCAGGACGTGGAGAGGTTTTACCGCGAGCTTCCCGCGCCCGTGATCGAGGCTATAAGGAACAACCAGTACAGGCTGTACCTCGCTATCGAGGCCATCTTGGCAAGAGTAACGGGGATCGTCACCGCGCTTCCCAACATCGGGGTCGTCCTTGTCGTGAGCTTCTTCGCGGCCTTCTTCATGAGCCGCGACAAGAAAGAGATATCTGACTTCCTTGTGAGCCTGACCCCCGTCAGGTGGCGCGAGAAGGCGAAGGCCATGAGGGCCGAGGTGATGACAGCGGCTCTGGGGTTCATAAGGGCGCAGTTGATCCTGATCATGATCACCACCGTGGTGAGTATCGTCGGGTTCAGCATCGCCGGCACCGGGTACGCGTGGCTCCTTGGCATCATTTGCGGCATCCTCGACCTCATCCCGGTGGTGGGGCCAGGCACGCTCTACGTGCCGATGATCGCATACTATCTCTTCAAGAGGCGGCTCTTCGAGACCGTGGTCATAGCGGCGCTGATGGCCGTGCAGTTTCTGCTGCGCAAGGGCGCGGAGCCGAGAGTGGTCGGCGCCAACGTGGGAGTCCACCCTCTCGCGATCCTCGTGTCTGTGTACGTAGGGATGCGCCTTTTCGGAGCGAGCGGGATAATAATCGGCCCGTTGATCGTTATCATAGTCAAGGCGATAGCGCGCGGAGGCTTGTTACCGCTCACGCCCAAGGAATGACGTCAAAGCAGTCGCACGTCGCGAGCATCGTGCGAGCGCGGAAAGAGACGGCTTGCCGCCGTCAATGTGCGGGCGAGGCGGCGGTTTGGAGCCGGTTTTGGCCGCTCGGGCCGGGTGTTCGTCCGGGCGCAGTTCGGCGATAAAGGGGCGAGGCACCTCCCGCGCGCAAGGGAGTGGGGTAATTGCAACGTGGTCTCGCGGTCCTGGGGTCCACTGGGTCCATCGGCACCCAAGCTCTGGAGGTCGCAGGGTGGCTCGGCGACTTCGTGCGGGTGGTGGGGCTGGCCGCAGGGCAGAATATCGATCTGCTCGAGACGCAGATCAGGCGGTGGACGCCGTCCATCGTCGGCGTGGTGGACGAGGACGCCGCCCGGGCGCTGCGGGAGCGGCTTCGCGGCGGCGGTTTTCATGTTGAGGTCGTCTCCGGCCCGCGAGCGGCGGAGCGTGTTGCCACGCATCCGGAGGCAGATGTGGTGCTGTCGGCCATCGTGGGCATCGCGGGGCTCGTGCCGACCTTAGCCGCTGTTGCACTGGGCAAGACCGTAGCACTGGCCAACAAGGAAACCCTCGTGGCCGCGGGCAGGCTTGTCATGGAGCAGGCCGCGAGTCACGGGGCGAGGATCGTCCCAGTGGACAGCGAGCACTCTGCCATATTCCAGTGCCTCGCCGGACGCGACGCCTCCGAGGTGGCGAGGCTCATCCTCACCGCGTCAGGCGGGCCGTTCCGCACGCTTGATGAAGGCGAGCTGGCGAATGTCCGACCGGAGCAGGCCCTCCGTCACCCCACGTGGTCCATGGGCGCGAAGATCACCGTCGACTCGGCGACGCTGATGAACAAGGCCCTTGAGGTCATCGAGGCGAGGTGGCTCTTCGGCGTGGATCCTGACAGGATCGACGTTGTGATCCATCCCCAGAGCATCGTGCACTCGATGGTGGAGCTTGTGGACGGGTCGATCATCGCCCAACTCGGCCCGCCCGACATGAGGCTCCCCATCCAATACGCCCTTACATACCCTGCCCGCGGGGCTAGCCGCGCGAAGACGCTCGACGTGGCCCGGCTCGGCGCCTTGACCTTCGAGCCTCCGGATGTGAGGAGGTTTCCCGCGTTGCGTTTGGGATACGAAGCGATACGCGCGGGCCGGACGGTTCCTTGCGTCTTGAGTGCGGCCAATGAGGAGGCAGTCAGGTTCTTCCTGGAGGGCCGGATCGGCTTTATGGACATCCCCGCTCTGGTGGAGGATGCCATGGCGAGCTGCGACCCCGTAGAGCCGCGGACGATCGAGGACGTCCTCGAAGCCGACAGGTGGGCAAGGGAGCATGTCGCACGGCGTGTGACGCGGCGTGTGGCTGAAAGAGGAGGACGCTTCAGTGGTTGAAACCGTTGTCGTTACGGTGGTCGCATTTGCATTTGTCTTCGCGACATTTGCCTTGTCCCACGAGCTCGGACATTTCATCGTAGGCAAGGCCGCGGGGGTGAAAGTGTACGAGTTCGCCGTGGGCTTCGGCCCGTTGGTGTGGCGGAGGAAGCGCGGTGAGACAGCGTATTCCCTGCGGGCGCTGCCTCTCGGCGCCTTTGTGAAGTTCGCTGGCCTGGACCGCCCTGACGACCCCCAAGACGATGTGGACGCGAGCGACCCCAGGAGCTTCAGGGCGAAACCTCTCAGATGGAGGATAGCGACGATCCTTGCCGGCCCGTTCATGAACTTCGTGATGGCCTTCCTCCTTTTCAGTGTGGTCTTTGTGGCGGCGGGCGTTCCAGTGGCGGTTGTGTCCGAGGTGTACCCGGGCATGCCTGCCCAAGCCGCGGGCCTGCGGGCAGGCGACAAGGTGGTGGCGGTGGGAGGGACCGCCACTGAGACGGTGGCAGAGGTCAGGGACGCTATCTCGGCCAACCCGGGGAAACCCATCGACATCACGGTTGAGCGCGATGGGGCGCGGGTGACGCTCCAGGTGACGCCGTCCAAGGATCCTGAGACAGGCCAGGGCATGATCGGAGTGTTGCTCTCGGAGCCGTGGCAGCGAGCCAGCGTGTTCCGTGCGCTTCGCGCCGGGGCGACGTTCACCGTGGACATCTCAAAAGGCCTGCTCGTAATGCTGGGCCGGATGATCACGGGACGGGTGAAGCCTGAGGTGGCGGGACCGATCGGCATAGCGCAAGCTGTGAGCCAGACAGCCCGGCTTGGAATGGTGAACCTCTTGTATCTGGCGGCGCTTCTCAACGTGAACCTCGGGCTCCTCAACCTCCTTCCGATACCGGTCTTGGACGGCGGTTGGATCGTGCTTCTAGGTATCGAGGCGCTGCGGAGGCGGCCGCTCAACGAGGAGCAGGAAGCGTTCGCACGAATGGTCGGCATGGCCATCCTGGCGTTGCTGATCGCGTTCGCGACGTTCTCGGACATCGCGCGGCTCGGCACGCGGCTAGGGTAGGCTGCGGTCGAGGCGCGGCGTCGCCGTGGTGATTCGGCACACAGCCTGGGGCGTGCGGATCCACCTGGCTGCGGTGGCCGTGCAGCGGCCGCACCACAGGGTGCGCTTGAGTCGCCGCCGCGAATGACAGGGGATGGCGTGGGGGCTTGGCGATAGATGTTGGAGAGACGGAAAAGCCGAGGGGTCGTGGTGGGCGGCATCAGGATCGGCGCAGGCGCGCCCGTCACGGTGCAGTCGATGACGAAGACCGATACCCGTGACGTGGAGGCGACCGTGCGCCAGCTGCACAGCCTCGCGGAGGCGGGCTGCGAGATCGCACGGTGCGCGATCCCCGATGCCGCTGCGGCAGAGGCGTTTGCGGAGATAAAGAGGAGATCGCCGCTGCCTCTCGTGGCGGACATTCATTTCGACTACAGGTTGGCCCTCGCGGCGCTGGCCGCTGGTGCCGACAAGCTGCGCATAAACCCGGGCAACATCGGGGGCAGGGAGAGGGTCAGGGAGGTCGCGAGGGCTGCGAAAGAGCGAGGCGTGCCCATCAGGGTAGGCGTGAACGCGGGGTCGCTCGAGAGGGACTTGCTCGCAAGATACGGGGCGCCCTGCGCGGAGGCATTGGTGGAGAGCGCGAAGCGGAACGCGGCCCTGCTCGAGGACGAGGGGTTCGGCGACATCGTCGTATCCATAAAGGCCTCCGACGTGGCCACCACTGTGCAAGCGTACGAGGCCATCTCGAGGGAGACCGACTATCCGCTCCACGTTGGCCTCACCGAGGCTGGCAGCCCGAGGTCGGGCACGATCAAGAGCGCCGTGGCCATCGGCGCGCTGCTGCTGGAGGGGATCGGCGACACGATCCGCGTCTCCCTCACCGCGGAGCCCGAGGAGGAAGTGAGGGTCGCGAGGGACATTCTCTCGTCCGTGGGGGTCCGCCGGTTCGGCGTGGAGGTGGTATCCTGTCCCACCTGCGGCCGGTGCCACGGGGATTTGTTGCGCATGGTCCGCGAGGTTGAGGCAAGGGTGGCGGCAATCGACGCTCCTCTTAGAGTTGCGGTTATGGGCTGCGAGGTCAACGGGCCCGGCGAAGCGCGTGAGGCTGACGTCGGGGTCGCCTTGGGCGAGGGCGCCGGTCTTCTCTTCTCCCACGGGAAGCCGGTTGCGCGGGTGCCCCACGACGAGATCGTGTCCAGGCTCGTCGAAGAGATATTCAAGCTCACCCAAAGGGAGCGAGACTGAGGCGCGCCTGGGCGCGCGACCGGAGGATTGGCGTGGACATGCAGGACGTCATGCAGGACGTGCGGAAGACGGCGAGCGTCGCGGTGATCATACCTGCGTACAACGAAGCGTCCCGCATCGGCCCAGTCATTTCGGCAGTAACCAGGGCGAGGTATGTCTCGGAGGTCATCGTTGTGAGCGATGGGTCGACCGACGGCACTGCCGAGACTGCCCGGTCGTTTGGCGTGAGGGTGATTGAGCTCGAACGCAACGTGGGAAAGGGCGGGGCGATGAAGGCAGGGCTCGATGCGACGGCAGCTGAGGTCGTGGCGTTCATCGACGCTGACCTCGTTGGGCTCACTCCGGACCACGTAGATGAGCTGATACGCCCGGTGGTTTTGGGCGAGGCCGATGCCACGCTGGGCGTGTTCTCAGGCGGAAGGAGCTCGACCACGCTTGCGCAGAAGCTCACCCCGGGGTTGTCCGGGCAGCGCGCGGTGAGGGCGGCGCTTGTGAGGGATATCCCCATGGAAGGAGCCCGGTTCGGGATCGAGGTCGTCCTCAACAAGCACCTTGCTTCGCGGGGTGCGAGAGTCAAGCGCGTGACCTTGCACGGAGTCTCGCAGGTGATGAAGGAGGAGAAGCGCGGGCGGCTGGAAGGCTTCGCGGCGCGCCTCCGGATGTACTGGGAGATCGTGAGCCACATGAAAGGCTGATGTCTCTCCAAGCTTTGCCGCCCGCAGCTGTGGGCTCCCTGATGTGCCCGGTCCATCCGGGACCTTGACGAACCTTGGGATGCGATGTATGATACAAGCAACACAACACGACACAGAACGCCTGCGTTGATGGAGAGGAGTAGGGCGGCACTGCTCAGAGAGAGGGGGGCCCACCGGCTGGAAGGTCGCCCGAGCGAGGGCCGCGCCGAAGGTCGCTCCGGAGCATCGAGGCTGAAACGGTGAGGCGCCCAGTGCCGTCGCGGGGAGATGGCCGGCGGCGGGGAAGTGCGGCGCCGGCGCCTAGTAGGCCTCGACGGGGAGCCCGTTATAGCTGTAGAGCGCCTGCGTGTCTGTCGCTTGCGCCGTACGAGGCGCCTTTGCGCGGAGGGCAGGAATCAAGGTGGTACCGCGAAGGTTGGCCCCTTTCGTCCTTGGATGGCGAAAGGGGCTTTCTAGTGTGGCCGCACGAGCCTTCGTCTCTTTTCGCGTGGGTGGGTCGTGAGTGATGAGTGACGAATGACGTGCCGGACGGCCTAGCCAGGATCGTGGAGCCGTTACGGCGACGACTGAGGAAAGGAGGGAGCGGCGCCTCTCGCCTCCGGCCGCTCGGAACGAGGCCGACACGAGGAACGAAACGTGGGGAAACGGGCCAGGCGGCACGGGCACCGCATACAGGCACGAGAACCACGGAGGCTGCCGCGCGAGACTTGGCGAGAACTCACAGTGAGGCTGAACTCGAGGTGAACGACGCCGGCGGGCTCGCACCGAGATACAACCCTCTCGAGATCGAGGGGGAGATCTACGAGAAGTGGCTCCGCGGCGGTTATTTCCATCAGGAGGTTGACCCATCTCGGAAGGCGTTCTGCATTGTGATCCCGCCGCCGAATGTCACCGGGTCCCTCCATATCGGGCATGCCCTTGACAATACACTCCAGGACATCCTGGTGCGCTGGCACAGGATGATGGGGGACAACACCGTGTGGATCCCGGGCACGGACCACGCCGGGATCGCCACCCAGGTGAAGGTCGAGGCCGTGCTGGCCAAGGAGGGTCTCTCCAGACACGACCTCGGGCGCGAGGAATTCCTCCGGCGTGTCTGGCAGTGGAAGGAAAAGTACGGCGGGACCATTCGCGGCCAGCTCCAACGCTTGGGCGCGTCTTGTGACTGGCAGCGGGAGAGGTTCACTATGGACGAGGGCCTCTCGCGCGCAGTCCGCCAGGTGTTCGTGCGGCTTTATGAGAAGGGCCTCATATACAGAGGCACGTACATCATCAACTGGTGCCCCAGGTGCCGCACTTCCCTTTCAGACCTCGAGGTCGAGCACGAGGATACCAAGGGAGCCCTCTATCACATCAAATACCCGTTAGCAGGCGAGGACGGCCACATCACGGTGGCTACCACTCGTCCGGAGACGATGCTTGGGGACACCGCGGTGGCGGTGAACCCCGACGACCTTCGATACGCTCATCTCGTGGGGAAACGGGTCGTGCTGCCCATAATGGGCCGGGAGATCCCCATCATCGCTGACGAGCACGCGGACCCCAAGTTCGGCACGGGCGCCGTGAAGGTCACGCCCGCTCACGACCCGAATGACTTCGAGATCGGGCTGCGACACAACCTGCCGGCCATAAAGGTCATTGGCGAGGACGGCACCATGACGAAAGAGGCAGGCAAGTACGAGGGCCTTGACAGGTACGTGTGCCGCGACAAGGTCGTGGAGGAGCTCGCGTCCCTTGGCCTGCTTGTCAAGGTGGAGGAGCACGAGCACGCGGTGGGCCACTGCCAAAGGTGCAACTCCGTGGTCGAGCCCATGATATCGCGACAATGGTTCGTGAGAATGAAGCCCCTTGCCAAGCCGGCGATCGATGCGGTGCGCGACGGGCGCATCAGGTTCGTCCCGGAGCGCTTCGCCAAGGTTTACCTGAACTGGATGGAGAACGTGCACGACTGGTGCATCTCAAGACAACTGTGGTGGGGCCATCGAATTCCCGTGTGGTACTGCGGAGAGTGCGGTGAGGCGACCGCTGCGAGCGAAGAGCCGTCGGCCTGCCCAAAATGCGGCAGCACGCGGCTGGAACAGGATCCCGACGTGCTTGACACGTGGTTCTCCTCGGCGTTGTGGCCGTTTTCAACCATGGGATGGCCTGAGGACACGCCCGAACTTCGGCACTTCTATCCGACGTCTGTGCTTGTGACCGCGTACGACATCATCTTCTTCTGGGTCGCGCGGATGATATTCATGGGCCTCGAGTTCATGGGCGAGGTGCCGTTCCGCGACGTGTTCATTCATGGGCTCGTAAGGGCTGCGAGCGGCAAGAAAATGAGCAAGTCCCTGGGCACCGGCGTGGACCCACTTGAGGTGGTGGACAGGTACGGGGCTGACGTCCTGAGGTTTACCCTGGTGAGCGGCAACACCCCTGGGAACGACATGAGGTTCCGCGAGGAGCGGCTGGAGGCGAGCCGGAACTTCGCCAACAAGCTCTGGAACGCCGCGCGGTTTGTTCTCATGAATCTTCACGGGTTCGATCCTGCGGACGTCAGGGAGCGCGACCTCGACCTTCTGCCTCAGGACAGGTGGATCCGGAGCAGGGCGAACAGAGTGACCAAAGAGGTGGATTCGCACCTCCGCGCGTACGAGATCGGGGAGGCCGCGCGTGCCCTGTACGATTTCACGTGGGACGAGTTCTGCGACTGGTACATCGAGGTCTCCAAGGCACGTCTCTACGGAGACGATGGGCGAGCCTGCACGACGACCAGGTACGTGCTCTGGGAGACCCTTGGCAAGATCGTCAGGCTCCTCCACCCGTTCATGCCCTTCGTCACGGAGGCGATCTGGCAGCGCCTACCCGGCGCGGGAGAGAGCGTCATGGTGGCAGACTGGCCCGGGTTCGAGGAGAGGCTGGACGACCCCGATGCCGAGGCGGAAATGACCACGCTCATGGATGTTACGCGCGCCATCCGCAACATAAGGTCTGAGATGAACGTTCCTCCCCAGAAAAAGATCGATGCGATCGTGGTCGCTACTGACAGGACGGCGGAGACGTTGAAGACCGGCGAAGAGCTCGTGGTGCGGTTGGCGGGGCTTAGACGCCTGGACGTCGAGGAGCGGCTCGAACGCAAGCCCGAGAAGGCAGCCCACGGCGTGGTCACGGGCGCCGAGGTCTACGTTCCCCTCGGGGGTGTGATCGATCTTGACGTTGAGATGAGGCGCCTGGAAAAGGAGCTCAGGGCCACCGAGGCCGCGCTCGAGGCCGCGGAGCGCAAGCTCTCGAACCCCGGGTTCGTCGAGAAGGCCTCGGAGGACGTGGTCGAGCGTGAGCGGGCGAGGCGGGAGGAATATGCCGAAAAGCGGGCGCGTCTCGCGGCAAGGCTCGCGGACCTTCGGGGCTGAGGGTGTGATGGGGACATCCTCCATGCCGGTGCGTCATGCCACCGCAGCGGACGCTCGGGGGCTCAGGCGGTGCATACGGCGAATCGCGAAACTCTTGACGCAAATGTACGGCGCGCCTCGTCCCCGCCGGGAGGACCCGTTGGACGCTCTCGTGGCCACGGTCCTCTCGCAGAACACATCCGACACCAACTCTGCGAGGGCGTTCCGACGTCTGAAGGAGAGGTTTCCGTCGTGGGACGAGGTCAGGACGGCCGACGTCGCGCAGGTTGCGGACGCGATAAAGACGGGCGGGCTTGCCGGTGTGAAAGCCGCTCGGATAAAGCGGATTCTAGAGCGCCTGCACCGCGAGCGCGGAAGCACTTCCTTGGGGTTTCTCTCGGGTCTCGATCCGGACGCGGCGCGTGGCTACTTGATGTCCTTCGACGGCGTGGGGCCAAAGACCGCTGCCTGCACGTTGCTTTTCGGGTGCGGGATGCCTGTCTTTCCCGTGGACACGCACGTCCTCCGCGTGGCGCGGCGGCTCGGCCTCATTCCCAAGGGGTGCGATGCTGACCGCGCCCACGCGATCTTGGGCTCTGTGGTCCCGTCCGAGCTGGTTTACCCGCTGCACGTCAACATGATCACCCACGGGCGGCGCCGGTGCAGGCCGCAGAAACCCAGGTGCGATGGGTGCCTGTTGTCCAGAGAGTGTGTGTTTCTGAAGGAAAACTCCTCAGAGTAGCGAAAACAGCAGGTATGGACTACGAAGAAGCCATCGCCTTCTTGCACACCCTCGGGAAGTTCGGAGTCAACCTCGGCCTCGGCCGGACGCTCGCCCTGCTTGAGGCTGTAGGCTCGCCCCACTTGAGACTCAAAGCCATCCACGTGGCAGGCACAAACGGAAAGGGGTCGGTCGCAGCCATGACAGCGTCCGTGCTGCGCGCGGCGGGTTTCCGGGTCGGCCTGTACACGTCCCCGCATCTCTCGTCGTACACGGAGCGCATCAGGGTAAACGGAAAGCCCATACCAAGGGCGCGTCTCGCGGAGCTCATAACGAGGTTGAAGCCGCACTTTCAGGAGGTGGCCGCCGACCGGGCTCTGGGTTCACCAACGGAGTTCGAAATGGGGACCGTGGCAGCGTTCCTTCACTTCGTCGAGGAGCGCGCTGACTTTGCCGTAATCGAGGTGGGCCTCGGGGGCAGGTTCGATGCGACCAACGTTCTCACACCTCTTGTTTCCGTCATCACCCATGTGGACATGGACCATTGTGAGAAGCTCGGCGGCACCATCCAGCAGATCGCGTTCGAGAAGGCCGGTATAATCAAGCCTGGCGTGCCGGTGGTGATAGGCGTCCAGCACCCGGATGCGCTCGCTGTGGTGAAGCGTGTAGCTGCAGAGAAGTCCGCACCGACGCTGGTGGTGGGCGAGGACGTATGGTGCGAGCGCGTCGCACGCGCGGACGACCGCCAGGTATTCCGGGCTCATGCAGGCGGAGTCGACATGGGCGAGTTCGAGATCCCGCTCCTAGGGCAGCATCAGGTGGAGAACGCGGCGTGCGTGGTGGGGGTCGTAGAGACGCTTCGCAGCCTCGGAGTAAACGTTGGAACGGAGGCCTTGAGACGAGGGCTCAAGGTCACCCGCTGGCCCGGGAGGCTCGAGGTTCTCCAACGGTGCCCGCTCGTCGTCGTGGATGGCGCCCACAACCTCGACGGTGTCAGGAGGCTCGCCGGCGCGGTAGCGGAGATCGTAGGTGGCCGGCGCGTCACTGCTGTTGTGGGGATCTCCAAGGACAAGCCAGCCGCGGAGATGATCCATGAGATAGCAGGGTTCGCGTCCCGCATCGTCGCCACGCGAGCCTCGTCGTCGCGCCTTGGGGGGGCCGATCCTCGCGCCATCGCCGCCCTGGCGGCGAGCGAAGGGTGCGAGGCCCTCGTGAACGAGAACGCGCTCGACGCAGTGGACGAGGGCTTGGCGGGCGTGGGCGATGGCGGAGCCCTGGTCGTGTGCGGCTCGCTGTATCTCGTGGGCGAGGTGAGGAATCATCTGCTGTCGGTCGCCGGCAGACTGCCAAAGACTCAGAGAATCGTGATCTTCAGCGGCGCGTACGGGTCGGGCAAGACCGAGGTGTCGCTGAACTTTGCGAAGCTGAAACGGCGCGAGGGTGCGCGCGTCATCGTGGTGGACCTCGACATCGTCAATCCTTACTTTAGGTCCAGGGAGACGGCGGGCGAGATGGTCCGGGAGGGCATAGAGGTCGTTTCGTCGGCTCCGGGATTCGAGGCGGCGGACCTTCCCGCGCTTGCCCCCGACATACTGCGCGCGTTCCACGATGAGAGCGCCACGGTGGTGTTCGACGTCGGGGGTGACCCGGTTGGTGCGAGAGCCCTCGCAAGGTATTCGGTGGAACTCGATGCGGCCGGATATGACATGTTCTTCGTGGTGAACGCGAACCGGCCCTTCACGAGGGACGTCAAAGGCGCGGAAGCGATGTTGGAATCCATCGAGGACTCTTCGAGGCTTGCCTTCACCGGGATCGTCAGCAACACTCACATGGGTGAGGATACGACCCCGCGCGACGTGTTGATTGGCCTGCGCCTCGCGAAGGAGCTTGCAGCGAGACGGGACTTACCGCTCGTGTTCGCGAGCGCGACGCCGGCCGTCCTCGCAAAGCTTGGTAACGATATCACGGGCACGCGGGTCCTGCCGCTCCACCTTCATATGCGGCCGCCGTGGGCGGAAGAGCCAGCCCTTTTGCAGGAACAGGAGGAATCTTCGCGACGTTGGGAGTAATATAGTGTAAAGCGCCGCCCGGGAGCAATACGCTGGCATAATGCCGAAGGGGGTTCGGATGATGCCTGAAAGAAGGGGAAGAGTGGGTCAGAGCCTGTCCATGGTGCTGATGCTGATAGTCATGGCGGCACTCGCCATCGGTCTTGGCATACTTATGGGCAGGTACGCTTTCGGCCTCCTTGCGTCTGGCCCCGGATCGGGTGAGGGCCAGCCGCGGCAAGCCGCGGGGGAGGTCACTCCCGCCGGGACGTCAGAGGATCTTGCGTCCACCTCTCCCTCGAGCCCCATCGCTTCGTCGCCTGAGGCAGCGGCGGTCGGAGGGGGCGGGCCCGGTGAGATGGTCCCCACGTCCGCCCAGAGCGGAGAGAGCTCCAGTCTGCCCTCGTCATCCGGCGGTGAGACCCTGTACCGAGTCCAGGTGGGTGAGTTCCAGGATAGACCTGGCGCTGAGGCCCTCGCACGCGAGCTAGCCGGCGCCGGGTACAGCGGGTTTGTGACCCCGGGGGTCCCATTTAGGGTGCAGGTAGGGGCATTTCAAGACAAGTCCAACGCTGACAGGCTCGCCGCGGAGCTTGAGGCAAAAGGGTACTCGGTGGTCGTGGTCCGGTGAGTCCCCGTTCTTTTAGGAGGCTGGGGACCCGCGATCCTGGCCGGAAGGAATGATGGAGAGTGCGGCTGCGCGATGTCATGAGAATCCTCGACGCGACGGTCCTCACGGGAGAGGACAAGCTCGACCAGGAGATCGAGGCCGCGTGCGGGTGCGATCTGATCAGCGATCTACTGGCGTTCACGAGGGCAAGGATGCTCGTTCTCACAGGGCTGGTTACCCCTCAGATAATCCGGGCGGCGGAGATGATGGACCTTTCGGCCATCGTGTTCGTCCGCGGCAAGAAGCCGACCGCCGAGATAGTCTCGATGGCGAAAGAGGCCGGCATTCCCGTGCTGTGCACGTCCTACCCGCTCTATGAATCAGCCGGGCTGCTTTTCGAGGCCGGCCTGCGCGGCAAGTGCGCTTGGCCGGGTGCGGTGACGAGCGGCGCCGATGCCGTGGCTCGGGCCAGCGGCCGTGAGGGCGGGAACGCTCCCGCGGCGGGCGGGGACGGTGGAAACGCGGGCGATAGCGAGCGGGCCGCGCGCGGGGGACCACGAGATGCGCCTTGAGTGCAGGGTCACTGGCGGCGACTTTCAGGCGGCTGGGGAGGCTGCGGCGCGGGTAAAGCGCGCGCTTCGTCAGGTGGGGGTCGACCCGGAGACAGCGCGGAGGGCCGCCATCGTGGCGTACGAGGCTGAGATGAACATAGTGATCCACGCCTCTCGTGGGATCCTCGCGGTCGACATCTCGCCTGACCGCATTGAGGTGGCCGCGGACGACGAAGGTCCCGGGATTCCCGACATCTCCCTGGCTATGCAGGAGGGGTATTCGACCGCACCCGAGCACGTTCGAGAGATGGGGTTCGGCGCGGGACTGGGCTTGCCCAACATGAAAAGGTACTCCGACCAGTTTCACATCGAGTCCACGGTCGGTCGAGGCACGAGCGTGAGAATGGTGATAAACCTTCCCCCGAAAGGAAGTCTGCCATGAGCGGCCTCTTTCACTCGGTCCTCCTCATCGAAGAAAAGTGCCGCGGGTGCACCCGTTGCATAAAGAACTGCCCGACCGAGGCCATCAGGGTGAGGCAGGGCAAAGCCAGGATCAACGCGGAAAGGTGCACTGACTGCGGTGAATGCATAAGAACCTGCGACAACCACGCCAAGACCGCCATAACCGATTCGTTGGAACGCCTGAAAGAGTTCAAGTACACCATCGCCTTGCCGGCCCCGGCGCTTTACGGTCAGTTCGGCCCGGACGTCGACCCCGACCGGGTCCTCGCCGCCCTGATCGACATGGGCTTCGATGACGTGTTCGAGGTTGCGCGCGGTGCCGACGTGGCGACTCTGGCGACGCGAGAGTATCTTTCGCGGCACCGGGAGGTGCGGCCGATGATATCGGCCGCGTGTCCGGCCGTGGTGAGGCTCATACAGGTGAGGTTCCCCGCGCTTATCGACCACTTGATCCCCGTTGATTCCCCCATGACGTGCGCGGGCAAGCTGGCGAAAGAGGGCAAGAGCAGGGAGCTGGGGATCGCGCCGGACGAGATCGGAACGTTCTTCATCACGCCGTGCCCGGCGAAGGTGACATGGGTCCGCGAGGCAGTCAAGCGCGGCTTCCGGGCTGTGGACGGAGCGATCTCCATCGCCAGCGTGTACGGGGAGATCTCGCGGCGTCTGGCGAGCCCAGGCTCGGTCCCTCCCAGGCGAAAGGCATCGGGCGCCGGCATCGGCTGGGGAGGATCGGGGGGCGAGAATGCCGCGGTTGGTCTGGAGAATTACATTGTCGTGGACGGCATTCACAGCGTCATCGACGTTCTCGAGGAGGTGGAGGTCGGCAGGCTCGGCAGCGTGGATTTCATTGAGGCGCAGGCGTGCATCGGCGGCTGCGTCGGAGGCGCGCTCGTGGTTCGCAACCCCTTCATAGCCCACGTGCACCTGAACAAGCTCGCGAAAAGATTCGCCGATATGCCTGCATTCACAGCGGAGGAAGAAGAGGAGCTCACTCGGCGTGCCAGGGCTGGCTGCTTTGATATGAGACAGGACATCGCGGCAGTTCCCGCCTTCCGCCTGGATCACGATGTATCGCGGGCGATCTCCAAGGCGGAGATGATCGAGAAAGTCGTGAAGGAGCTGCCCGGGCTTGACTGCGGGTCCTGCGGTTCCCCGCACTGCAGGGCTCTTGCCGAAGACATCGTGCAGGGGCTGGCAGTGGATACAGATTGCGTCTTCAAACTGCGCGACCAGGTGAAGGTCCTCGCGGAACAGCTCTTCGACCTCGCGAAGAAGAACCCGTCCGCCATGGGCGCTGGACCCGGGCCGAGAGAAGACGGGGGGTGAGATAGGTGAAGGTGCGAGATGTCCTCAGCGTGCTTGAGTGCACCGTCGAAGCCGGTGCTGGTGGCCTCGACAGGGATGTCGAGTGCGGCTACGCCTCGGACCTTCTCAGCGACGTGATGGCTCATGCTCGCGACGGCGACATCTGGGTGACCGTGCAGGCCCATGAAAACATCATCGCCGTGGCGACACTGGTCGGCCTCGCGGCCGTCGTGGTGGCCGGAGGCGTGGAGTGCCACGAGGAAGCCGTCCGGCGAGCGGATGCGGAAGGCATCCCGCTTCTCAGAACCCGCCTGCCGGCCTTCGAGGCCGCGGGCCGTCTCTACGCAGCGGGGATTCGCGGGCGGCTCCCGGTGGTTTCGTAGCGGAGGAGTGCCTGGCGCAGTGCCTGCCGGAACACTCGGAGCGATCCGGCGACCGGCGCGCGGACGCCGGGCGCGCGCTTAGGTCAGAGGTGAGGGCGCGTTGGAGGTGTGCCTTGCTGACCTTCATGTTCACACCGCTCTATCCCCTTGCGCGGAGGCGGAGATGACCCCGCCAGCCATAGCGGAGGTTGCGGCCGAGCAAGGCGTGGGGTTACTTGGGATATGCGACCACAACTCCGCTGAGAATGCGATCGCGGTGGCCGAGGCGGGCGCGGCGGCGGGAGTGGCGGTTCTTTGCGGCATAGAGGTGCAAACGCGCGAGGACGTCCATGTCCTCACGTTTTTCGAGGACGCGGAGGCGCTCTCGAGGTGGCAGGCGGAGGTGTACGAAGGCCTGCCGAACGTGGCAAACGACGAGGCGAGGTTTGGCGAGCAGGTCGTCCTGGACCCGCGCGGCGTCTTGAAGGGTCGAGTGACGCGACTGCTTCTGGCGTCAACATCTATGGGCATAGAGGACGTGGCCTGCCGCGTCCGGGAGCTTGGAGGCCTTGTGATCCCGGCGCACGTCGACAGGCCGTCGTTCAGCCTCATCAGGAACCTGGGCTTTGTCCCGCGGCGCCTATGCCCCGATGCACTGGAGGTTTCCGCGCGGCTCGGTGCGAGCCGGGCTAGGGAGATGTTTCCGCAGCTCGCTGGGTTTCAGCTGGTCGTATCCTCCGACGCCCACAGGCTTAGCGAGATCCGCGGTTACACGGCGTTTCGCCTGGAGCGACCGACCTTTTCAGAGGTTAAGCTCGCGCTCGCTTCGATAGGGGGCCGGGCGGCTTGGCCGGTCGGGTGAAAGGTTGGGGGGCCTTGCGTGCGTGAGCTGTCGTTGCACGTCCTTGACATCGTCCAAAACTCCATCGCGGCGGGGGCTCGGACCGTCGACGTGATCGTCTCGGAGGACGAGCCTTCGGACCTCCTCACTATAGAAGTGGCGGACGACGGGGCCGGGATGCCCGCGGACATACTAAGATCAGCGTTGGACCCGTTTTATACATCGCGCACCACACGCAAGGTGGGGCTTGGCCTTCCGTTGTTTCGTGACGCGGCCAGACTGGCCGGGGGAGACCTTTGCGTCGAGTCTGTGCCAGGACACGGCACGAGAGTGCGGGCCACGTTTAGGTTGAGCCACATAGACCGGGCACCGCTGGGCGACATGGCGGAGACAATCACGGTCCTCGTGATGTGCAACCCGGACGTGAGATTCAGGTACGTACATGCGCGCGGTGCCAGGGTTTTTTCCTTTGACTCGCAGGATTTCAGAAGGTTGCTGGGGGACATACCCCCGACAACCCCGGCGCTCGCGGGAATCATCAGGAATATCATCCGGGAAGGCCTGCGCGAGGTCCAGCGAGCATGACTGAGACAGGCATGGTGGCGACGCATGGGATGCCACCAGGGAGGGTTCCTAGTGGAAGAACGTGGCAGGGTTGTCGAGGTCTACGGGGGTTTGGCCAAGGTAGAGGTCACGCGTCACGAAGCTTGCCGTCATTGCAAGGCTTGCGACTTCGGACGCACCGATACCGTGGTCGTGGAGGCGACCAACCGCGCGGGCGCGCGTCCGGGCGACGAGGTTGCGCTGGAACTGGAGGGCTCCCGGGTGCTCGGGGCGGCTTTCATCGCGTATATGGTGCCTCTCATCTTCATGGTCGTAGGCATATACCTCGGGACTGTCGTGGCGAGAGCCTTGGGGAGGGGGGCGTCCGCGTCCCTGTTCGGCGCAGTGGTAGGCCTCGTGCTTCTCGGTCTGTCGTACGGGCTGGTCTACGCGTACGGAAAGCGGGTCAACCCCGAACGGTTCAGGGCGGAGGTCACGCGGGTGATAGGGCCTGAGTGACTACTCCTGAGTGGCCGCTCCCGAGTGGGTTCCAGGGTCGCGGAGGAATCCTCTCCCGCGTGTTGAAGTAGCTATTGTGTGGGAGACCAGGCGATGGTATCATAGGGGCAGTGTGGATCGTTGCCGCGCGTGGGTTCTTGTAAAGGGGGGATTGTGAAAAAAGGCGCAAGCGACATAAGTATGTACGGATATAGCGCAATCTGACCCAAGCCTGACGCGGCTTGGTGGAGAGGGGAAAGTCAGGAGGTGTCCGCGATGAAGACCGTTGAAGAGCTTGAGCGCATTAGGAAACAGGCACAGGCGATGACCAGACTGAGGGAGGGCAAGGAAACAACCAGGATCGTTGTGGGCATGGGCACGTGCGGAATCGCCGCGGGGGCGCGGGAAACGCTCGCTGCGATCATGGACGAGCTTGCGAAGCGCAACATTCAGGACGTGGTGGTGACCCAGACCGGGTGCGTGGGCTTATGCGAGCAAGAGCCCATCGTTGACGTGATCAAGCCCGGCGCTCCGAAGGTGACCTACGGCAAGGTGACGCAGGAGAAAGCGCGTCAGATCGTGGCAAGCCACGTCGTTAACGGCAAGGTTGTGGGCGAGTGGGTCATAGCGACTGCGTGATGCCTGCCCAACAGAAAGGAGGGGCGGAGAGCATGGAGCCGACGTCAGAAGGCACGCGCGCGTGTACGGCCAAGGTCGATGGAATCCTCGAAAGATACTGCAGGAAACCCGAAGCCCTCGTGTCCATCCTCCACGACGTCCAAAAGGAGGCCGGTTACCTTTCGGAGGAGACGATCACCCAGATCGCCTTGGGCCTCGATGTCCCCGTGTCGAAGGTGTATGGCGTCGCGACGTTCTACAGCCTGTTTTCGACCAGGCCGAAAGGCCGGTACATAATACGGGTTTGTGAGAACGCTCCGTGCCACGTGCTGGGAGCAAAGGCCGTCGTGGACGCACTCGAGAGGGAGCTTGGCATCCCGATGGGCGGCACCACGAGCGACGGCAAGTTCACACTTGAGTACACCAGCTGCCTCGGGGTTTGCGGCGTCGCGCCGGCCATCATGATCAATGAGGCGGTGTACGGCAACCTCACCCCCGAACGGGTCCCGCTGATCCTAAAAGAATACAAGTGACGCCCAGAAGGGAGGTTTACTCTCGTGGAGTTCTACCGTTCGCACGTCCTCGTTTGCGGGGGAACCCCGTGCGTGCTCGAGGGCTGCAAGGGGGTTCGCGAGGCGCTCATCGCCGAGGTGAAACGGCAAGGGCTAGACAAAGAGGTCAAGGTAGTCGAGACGGGCTGCCTAGGGCCTTGCGACCTTGGGCCGGTGATCGTGATCTATCCGGAGGGCACCTTGTACCAGAAGGTCCAGCTCTCCGACGTTCCTGAGATAGTCGAGCAACACCTTTTGAAGGGGCGAGTGGTGAGACGGCTCGTGGGCGAAGCACCCCAGGCCGGAGTGGTGACGTACGAGGAGCCGACCTACCTTGGCGTGCAGGAGCGCATAGTCCTCCGGAACTGCGGGGTCATCGATCCCGAGTCCATCGAGGAGTACATCGCACGAGACGGGTACCGAGCGCTCGCGAGGTGCCTGACAGAGATGAAGCCCGCAGACGTCATCGAGGCCGTGAGGAAATCCGGGCTCGTTGGCAGGGGCGGCGCGGCTTTCCCAACAGGGCTCAAGTGGAGTTTCACGGCGAAAGCCGAGGCCGACCAGAAGTACATACTTTGCAATGCGGACGAGGGGGAGCCGGGTACATTCAAGGACCGATTGATCCTTGAGGGAGACCCTCACAGCATCCTCGAGGGAATGGCCATAGCGGGCTATGCGGTGGGAGCGGACAAAGGTTTCATTTACGTCCGAGGGGAATACGTGCTTTCTATTGAGAGGTTGACCAAGGCCATAGAGCAGGCAAGAGCCCTCGGCCTGCTCGGGTCCGACATTCTTGGGTCGGGTTTCTCATTCGATGTGGAAATACGAAAGGGCGCGGGCGCGTACGTGTGTGGGGAGGAAACCGCGCTCATAGAATCGATCGAGGGCAAGCGGGGCGAGCCCAGGGTGAAGCCACCCTACCCCGGCACGGAGGGTCTGTTCGGGAAGCCCACTGTCGTCAACAACGTGGAGACGATCGCGAACATCCCGCCAATCCTGCTGAACGGGCCTGACTGGTTCAGGAAGTTTGGCACTGAGAGGTGCCCCGGCACCAAGGTCTTCACGCTCACCGGCGACATCAACAACAAGGGGCTCATCGAGGTTCCCATGGGCATCACGCTTCGCCGCGTGATATACGATATTGGAGGCGGTATACCCGGAGGCAAGGGCTTCAAGATGGCCCAGACCGGCGGCACGTCCGGGGGATGCCTCCCGCGCGAGCTGCTCGACGTGCCGATGGATTACTTCACCTTGCCCGAACATGGCTCGGCGCTTGGTTCGGGCGCCCTCCTTATCATGGACGACAGCCACTGCATTGTGGACATAGCCGAGTGCTTCATGAGGTTCTTCGAGCACGAATCGTGTGGCAAGTGCACACCGTGTCGCGAGGGCACTGCGCGCCTTCGTGAGATCGTGGCGAGGATCGCTCGCGGCGAGGGAAGACCAGGGGATCTCGAGCTCCTCGACGAGCTCGGCTCGGTGATGCAGGCGTCGTCCCTCTGCGGCCTCGGCCAAGCTGCGCCGGTCCCCATAAAGACGATGCTCAGGTACTTCCGCGACGAATTCGAATCCCATATCAATGAGAAGCGCTGTCCAACCGGGACGTGCGGGATTTGATCCCGCCGGGGTCAAGCAGGAGAGACGGAAGGAGTGATACGCAAATGGCAATGGTGACCATAGACGGCCGAAGGGTCGAGGCCGATGCCGGCACGACCATCCTGGAAGCTGCGAAGAAGCTCGGCATCGACATCCCGACGCTCTGCCACCACCCAGACCTGGCGGTACAAGCCGTCTGCCGGATATGTGTCGTTGAGATCGAGGGCCAGAAGCTCCTCCAGCCTGCGTGTGCCTACCCGGTGCAGGACGGAATGGTCGTGTACACCAACACGCCGCGCGTCCGGCAGGCTAGGAAGGTAAACCTTGAGCTGCTCCTCGCTCGTCACCCCCAGGATTGTCTCCAGTGCGTGAGGAATCGCAACTGCGAGCTTCAGGCGCTCGCCGAGAGGTTCGGCATGCGGGAGATCCGCTTCGAGCACAAGCTTCGCGGGCTCCCGGAGGATCACTCCACCCCGGCCATAGTTCGAGAGCCTGACAAGTGCATACTGTGCCGGCGGTGCGTCTCCATGTGCCACGACGTGCAGGCGGCGGGGGTGCTTTACCCGTCGCGTCGCGGCGCTGACACTGTGATCACGCCGGTATTTGGCCGCGGCCTCGACGAGGTCGCGTGCGCCCTTTGCGGCCAGTGCATCCATGCGTGTCCGGTGGGTGCCATCTCCGAACGCGACGACACCGCCCGTGTCTGGGAGGCGATTGCCGACCACAATAAGCATGTGGTGGTTCAGACTGCGCCCGCCACAAGGGTCAGCATCGGAGAGGAGATGGGCCTGCCACCCGGCCAGATCATCACCGGTAAGCTCGTCGCCGCTCTCCGCAGGCTCGGGTTCGACAAGGTGATGGATACCGACTTCACGGCCGATCTCACCATCATCGAGGAGGGCAACGAGTTCCTGAAGAGGCTGAAGGAGGGCGGGGTCCTCCCGATGATCACGTCGTGCAGCCCGGGGTGGATAAAGTTCGGGGAGCACTTCTACCCTGACCTTCTGAAGCACGTCTCGACGTGCAAGTCGCCTCAGCAGATGTTCGGGGCGCTCGTGAAGACCTACTATGCCCGCAAGGCGGGCATCGATCCCAAGAACATCTTCTCGGTGTCGCTCATGCCGTGCACTGCAAAGAAGTATGAGGCAGACAGGCCTGAGATGTGCGACTCGGGCTACAAGGACGTCGACGTGGTGCTGACCAGCCGCGAGCTCGGACGGATGCTGCGCGAGGCCGGCATCCGGTTCGAGGACCTGCCTGAAGAGGAGCACGACGAGCCGATGGGCATCTCCACCGGCGCGGGCGCTATTTTCGGGGCGACCGGCGGCGTGATGGAGGCTGCGCTTCGCACGGTCTATGAGGTGGCCACCGGGGCCGAGCTCCCGGCGATCGAATTCGAGGAGGTAAGAGGCCTCGAGGGCATAAAGGAGGCCACGGTCAGGGTTGGAGACCTCGACGTGAGGGTCGCCGTGGCACATGGCCTGGGCAACGCCAAGAAGATCCTGGACCTCCTCCGCGAGGGCAAGGCTGACTATCATTTCATAGAGATAATGTGCTGCCCCGGCGGGTGCGTGGGGGGCGGTGGCCAGCCGATCCCCACGACCATGGAGATCCGCGGCATCCGTGGCAGGGCCCTGTACGAAGCGGACAGACGTCTCCCGTACAGGAAGTCCCACTTGAACCCCGCGATCAAGCAGATATACGCAGAGTTCCTGGGCGAGCCGCTCGGCGAGGTATCTCATCGTCTTCTGCACACGCACTACAC
Organism: Bacillota bacterium; assembly: GCA_012842395.1. Taxonomy (NCBI): domain Bacteria; kingdom Bacillati; phylum Bacillota; species Bacillota bacterium. The sequence continues at coordinate 156,314 of DUSX01000004.1, read as the reverse complement.
CCCGAGGGAGAAGTACCCGTGGATGAGCAGGGCCGCGTGCGGCGGTGAGGCCGCGGGTTGAGCTCGTCCCGGAATGGGGCAAGGCAGAAGGGAGCGGACGGGGCGCGCCTGTTCCGCTCCCTTGCGCGTACCATGCGCGTGGTTTCTGCGCGGTCGCGGTCTGGGACGGCGGTTGGAGTTGGCGATGGGCGTTGGCGGAGATTGTAAGGCCGCTTTTGGTGTGCTATAGTATGGGACAAGGCGAGGTCCGGGTTCTCCGCCCGAGCTCTATCGGAGCGCGGGGCTCGCCAGGCGGAGAAGCGGGCCAGAGACAAGGGGGAGGAACAGGGCCCGTCGCGTCGAATACCGTCGAACGCGAGGCTCGTAGGTCGGGCCCCTGCCAGGCCAGGAAAAGCGCGTTCGCGTGGCCGATGGCGCCGGAACTTCCCATGGGGGGTATGGCATTGAGGAAGCTGCGGATTCCGGATGTTGTCATAAGGCGGCTGCCTATATACCTCCGTGTTCTCGAGACCCTCGACGAAGATGTGCACGGCGGCCTCATCTCCTCGTTCGAGCTGGGTGAGAGGGCCGGGGTGAGCCCCGCGCAAGTCCGAAAGGACCTCAATTTCCTTGGCGGTTTCGGCAAGCAAGGCGTTGGCTACCAGATAGCCGTGCTCCGCGATGAGCTCAGGTCGGTTCTGAACCTGCACAAGGAGATAAATGTGGCCATCATCGGGGCCGGCAGCCTTGGCCAGGCTCTGGCGAGATACATCATAGGTCGACGCGCCGCCGAAAGAAACTACCATCTCCGACTGGCGGCGCTTTTCGATTCCGACCCGGCCAAGGTGGGTTCGCGGGTCGGCGACGTGGTAGTGGAGCATGTGGACGCTATCCCGGATGTGACGCGCAGTCGGCAGATCCGCATGGCGATAGTGGCGGTTCCAGCGGAGGCGGCGCAGCGGGTGGTCGACGCCTGCGTGAACGCCGGCATCGAGGCCATCCTGAATTTCGCCCCCGTCAAGCTGAGGGTTCCGGACGGTGTACGGCTTCATAACACCGACCTAAGTGTGGAGCTCATGCACCTTGCGTATTACCTCTAGGTTGTGCGTGCCAGCCTGCGACTGGCCCCATCGAAAGGATGAGAATGGCAACCGCCTGTTGTCTCCAAGGCAGGAGCAGGGCCGCACCGGATCGCGGTGCCCCGGGCCCGGAGCGAAGTCCCCGCCTGCGTCGGTCGCGACATCGCCCGCATTCCAGCGCAGTCCCCGTGCCACCCTGTCACGGCTAGGGCATCGTTACTAGGCTACCGCATCGCGGCAATCGACGGCGGGACCCTGGGGGGGTGAAGCCAGGCTTTCAAAAACGGCTTGATAGTTCAGTGTGGTCGCAAGGAATAGCAGGAAGTCTGGCGAATGTATCAAGAGATCTCGCAGTAACCTGGGGGCCGCAGCGCTTAGGCGCGCTGCGGCCTAAGTGAGGATGGGGAACCGGGCCCGACTCCGAGGCAGGGCGGTTCGTCTGGGGCGGAGGAGCTGGCGGTTGCAACAGCGGCGCCTGGCGCCTGACGCCTGCCGCAAATTGGGCGCGGAGGCTGGTGTGCCCTCACTTTGTGCGACGGATAAGGGGGAGAGACATGCACAGGATCATCAAGAAGGAGGAGCTTGCCCCGAGGATCAAGCTGTTCGTTGTGGAAGCGCGGGAGGTCGCGGAGCATGCGCGCCCGGGCCACTTCTTCGTGTTGCGCATCCATGATCACGGTGAGAGGATTCCCCTGACCATTGCGGACAGCGACCCCAAGGCGGGGACCATTACCATGGTGTTTCAGGAGGTCGGGAAAAGCACGTGTGAGCTTGGCACCCTTGAGGAGGGCGATGCCATTCTCGACATCGTCGGCCCGCTCGGGACCCCGAGGGACATAAGGCGTCTCGATACCGTGGTGTGCGTGGCGGGCGGGGTGGGGGTCGCTCCTATATACCCGGAGGCCAAGGCCTTCCACCAGTTGGGTACGAAGGTTGTCTCGATCATCGGTGCCCAGACAAAAGACCTACTGATCTTCCAGGACAGGATGGAAGCGGTCAGCGACGAGGTTCATTACTGCACGGACGACGGAAGCTATGGGTATCACGGGTTCGTGACGGGGCTCCTTCACGATCTGCTTGCCGGAGGCCTTCGTCCCGACGAGGTAGTCGCCATCGGGCCCCTTCCGATGATGCGCGCTGCGTGCAGGGTCACGGCGGAGTTCGGCGTCAAGACCATCGTGAGCCTGAACGCCATAATGGTCGATGGCACCGGGATGTGCGGGTCATGCCGGGTGACCGTGGACGGTAAGACAATGTTTTCGTGTGTTGAAGGGCCCGCGTTCGACGGGCACAAGGTGGATTTCGACGAGCTCATGGCGAGGCAGACACGGTTCCTCGCCGAGGAGAAGCTTGCCATGGAGCGGTACAAGGCGCATGCGGAGGGATGCAAATGCCGGCGAAAGTAGACAGGCATCTTATGCCGAAGCAAGATCCTCGAGAACGGATACGGAACTTCAACGAGGTGGCCCTCGGGTATTCGGCCGAGATCGCCGTGGAGGAAGCGAAGCGGTGCATCGGCTGCCCGAAGCGTCCTTGCGTGGCAGGGTGCCCTGTGGAGGTGGACATCCCTTCGTTCGTGAAGCTCATCAGCGAAGGCAAGTTCGCCGAGGCTGCCGCGAAGATCAAGGAGAAAAACAGCCTTCCCGCGATATGTGGGCGCGTCTGCCCCCAGGAATCCCAGTGCGAGGCCAGATGCACCCTGGGCAAGAAAGGCAAGCCCGTGGCCATCGGTGCCCTTGAGCGTTTCGCCGCGGATTACGAAAGGGCTCTAGGTGCGCGGGATGCTCAGGGCCCGGCTTCCGCCCACGCGTGTGCAGGCAGGGTTGCGGTGGTCGGGTCCGGCCCTGCGGGGCTCACGTGTGCCGCGGACCTCGCGCGAATGGGGTACTCGGTGGTGGTCTTCGAGTCGCTCCACTCCACGGGCGGGGTGCTCCGGTACGGTATTCCAGAGTTTCGTTTGCCGAAGATCATAGTGGACGAAGAGGTGGAGTACGTTAAGCGGCTCGGTGTCGAGATCAGGACCAACACGCTCGTGGGAAAGACACTGACCGTTGACGAGCTCTTTCGCGACGGGTTCGACGCGATCTTTCTCGGAACCGGGGCAGGTCTACCGCACTTCCTGGGCATCCCCGGCGAGAACCTCAACGGTGTGTACTCCGCAAATGAGTTCTTGACGCGCTCGAACCTCATGAAGGCGTATCTTTTCCCGGAGTATGATACACCGATTCGCGTGGGCAAGCGCGTCGCGGTGGTGGGCGCGGGAAACGTGGCGATGGACGCCGCAAGGACAGCCCTCAGGCTCGGCGCGGAGAAGGTCACCATAGTGTACCGAAGGTCGCGCGCGGAAATGCCAGCGAGGCTCGAGGAGATCGAGAACGCGGAGGAGGAGGGGGTCGAGCTCATGCTCCTCACCAACCCGGTGCGCGTTCTGGGTGACGAGCGAGGCTGGGTCCGGGGCATGGAGTGCATAAGGATGGAGCTGGGGGAGCCGGACGAGAGCGGCAGGCGGAGGCCGGTGCCGGTGCCTGGCTCGGAATTCGTGATCGACGTAGACACGATGATCTCCGCGGTGGGCACGGATCCTAACCCCCTGTTAGTGAGAAGCGTGCCCGGGCTCAAGCTTGGGCGCCACGGAAACGTGGTTATCAACGAGGAGACCGGCGAGACGAGCGTTCCCGGGATATTCGCGGGCGGCGACATAGTGACCGGGTCTGCCACGGTGATAGCCGCGATGGGCGCAGGCAAGCTCGCTGCGCGCGGGATAGACAAGTTCATTCGTGCCAAACGGGAAAGGGGCGAGTGACGGTGGCTGAACCAACGTACGGCAGGATCCCTCCGGACATAGAGATCGCTCAAAGTGCACGACTGGAGCCGATCGTACGGATCGCGGCAAAGGTGGGGCTTACCGAGGATGACATCGAGCTGTATGGCAAATACAAGGCCAAGGTGACCCTGGAAGCTGTCGAACGGCTCAAGGGCCGGCCCTACGGCAAGCTCATCTACACAACGGCCATAACGGCGACGCCCGCCGGAGAGGGGAAAACCTGCACGGCAGTGGGCCTCACGCAGGCCCTTGGCAAGCTCGGCAAGAAGGTCATGGTCGCTCTGCGCGAGCCGTCGCTCGGCCCGACCTTCGGCGTCAAGGGCGGCGCTGCGGGTGGCGGGTACTCTCAGGTCTTGCCGATGGAGGATATCAACCTGCACTTCACTGGCGACATTCATGCCGTCGGAGCCGCCCACAACTTGCTCGCCGCGATGGTTGACAACCATATTCATCAGGGAAACGAACTCGGGATAGATCCGAGGAGAGTCGTGTGGCGGCGGGTCATGGACATAAGTGACAGACAACTTCGTAACATCGTGGTGGGCCTCGGCGGCAAGGCCAACGGTTTTCCGATGGAGAGCGGGTTCGATATCACCGTAGCCTCAGAGGTCATGGCGTGCCTCGGGCTCTCGCGCTCGATGTCAGACCTCAAGGAACGATTCGGAAGGCTCATAGTGGCTTACACGTACGACGGGAGGCCCGTCACGGCTGCGGACCTCAAGGCGGTCGGCGCCATGGCCGTGATCATGAAGGACGCCATAAAGCCGAATTTGGTACAGACTCTTGAGGGCCAGCCAGCGTTCGTTCACGGGGGACCGTTCGCCAACATCGCTTACGGGAACAACTCCATCCTCGCCACTGAAACGGCACTTCGGCTTGCTGACTACGTGGTCACTGAGGGAGGCTTCGCGGCAGACCTGGGTGCTGAGAAGTTCTTCGACATCGTATGTCGCATAACCGACGTGCGGCCCGCCGTTGTTGTGCTCGTTGCGTCCGTGCGCGCGCTGCACCATCACGGCGGCGTGGCCAAGAGCAAGCTCGCCGAGAAGAACCTGGAGGCCCTCGCGAAAGGCTGCGAAAACCTCGACAAGCACGTCACGAACGTGACGAAGAAGTTCGGGCTCCCGGTGGTGGTCGCTATCAACAGGTTCCCGGCGGATGACCGGGAGGAGCTCGAGTACCTGCGCAAGCACTGCGAGGAGCTCGGTGTCCGTTCGGCGGTATCCGAGGTCGTGGCGCGAGGCGGTGAGGGCGGCATCGAGCTGGCCGAGGCTGTGCTGGATGCTATCGAGCACGAGAAGCCGCAGTTTAGGTTCCTCTATGATCTGGACCTCTCGGTGCGCGAGAAGATCCACTGTCTCGCGACGGAGATATACGGGGCCGACGGCGTGGTGTACGCCGGGACGGCCGAGCGGGACATCAAGGTCATCGAAGAGCAAGGCCTGGGCAGGCTGCCTGTCTGCATGGCCAAGACGCAGCTCTCGCTCTCTGACGATCCCTCGCTTCGCGGCGCGCCTCGGGGATGGAAGCTGACGGTACGCGAGGTGCGCGCCTCGGCCGGTGCTGGCTTCCTCGTGCCTCTGTGCGGCCAGATGATGACCATGCCCGGGCTCCCGGCTCATCCAGCCGCTGAGAACGTGGACATCGACGATCAGGGCAAGATCAAGGGGCTTTTCTAGAGGAACACGAGGCGGCCTCAGGGCTGGTGGTACCGCGCCCGGTCGCGTTCCTGAGTGGTTGGCGTTGTTGACCGGCGGGCCCGGCCTCGGGGCCCGCCGTGATGTCGTTATGGGGACGTATGAGGGCGGGCCAGGTCCTAGGCCGAGGCGCTCATCGCCTAGGCGAGACGCCGGCGGCGATTGCGCGGCGAGGACAGCACGCGGTCACCAGCCTAGCGGGGCGGGTTCCGTGGGAATACGCCGCCCGGCGGGCCGTCCCCGAGCGGGACACCGGCCACCTACCGGCGTGCGACGACGCGGCGGTGGCCGACAAGCCCTCACATAGGAGGCATCGAGCATATGGAGCGCACGTTCATAATCGTGAAGCCCGATGGTGTGGAGCGCGGGCTCATCGGAGCGGTGATCGAGCGTTTCGAGAGAAGGGGATTTCGCGTCGTCAAGATGGAGATGAGGACTATCGCGCGGGCGGACGCCGCTCGCCACTACGAGCATCTGGCAGGCCGACCGATTTTCGAGGGGCTGCTGGACTACGTCACCCGCGGGCCGTCGGCGCTCCTCGTTCTCGAGCGCGATACCGACGCGATCAAGGTTGCTAGGAATATCATCGGTGCAACAAACCCGGCGGATGCGCTCCCGGGCACGATCAGGGGAGACTTCGGCGGGACCCTTCCGGAGAACGTGGTGCATGCCTCGGATTCATGCGAGAGCTACGAGCGGGAGGTTAGGATCTTCTTCCCCGGAGAGGCTGAGAGCCTTGTTTGCGGGCAGGGCAAGTGCAGTTGAATCGTGACGCATTCGCGCCAGCCTCTGGCGAACGGCTCCTTGAGGGCGCGCGGCAGCGGCCTTTGAGGGCGAGGACGCCCATAAGTCTCCAGTTCGAGGAGGGCCTTCCCAAGATGCGTGTCCCGCGCGGTTGTGGTATTATCATACGCGTGGGACGCTTATGACCCGACCTGCAGCGTCCCGGGAACCGGCGGAGAGGAGCAAGTGCCCGGTTTCCGGCAAGAAAAGAGCGTCGGGCGGTAGCAGGATAATCGGCGCGAGTCGAGAATAAAGTGGTTTGGCCCTGGGGTGCGGCCCTGAACGTCCGGCGGGAATCCCCATTTGTATGCTTTCGATGCGGGTTAGGCGCTGAAAGGTGCCTGCCCGACTTTGTATGCGCGTTTCAGGCTGCACCCGGATTTGGGGCTTAAGGAGGAGTGCTTGGCGGCCATGGTAGCGAAAACCTTCAGGGGAGGAGTGCACGCTCATTATCACAAGGAGGATACCGCCTCAAAGCCCATAAGGAGGCTTGGGCCTCCGGCTAGGGTCGTGATCCCCCTCCACCAGCACACGGGTGCGCCTTGCGAGCCCCTTGTCAAGGTTGGTGACGAGGTCAAGGTGGGACAGAAAATCGGCGACAGCTCCGCCCGGCTCACAGCTCCGGTTCATTCAAGCGTCTCGGGCAAGGTCGTGGCCATTTCCCCGCATCCTCAGGCGGGCGGACGAGACGTGCTATCCATCGTGATCGAGTCTGACGGGCAAGAAACCCTTGATGAACATGTGGAGCCACGCGCCGATGTGGACAGCCTCAAGGCCGACGAGATCAAGGCCATAATCCGCGAGGCTGGGATCGTGGGCCTGGGAGGCGCTGCGTTCCCGACATACTTTAAGCTTACGCCCCCGCCTGGGAAGAGTTTTGACACGGTGATCCTGAACGGGGCGGAGTGCGAGCCATACCTCTCAGCCGACCATCGCCTTATGGTGGAGCGGCCCGGTGATGTGGTCGAGGGAGCGAAGCTTCTCCTCAAGGCCACCGGTGTCACGAAGGCCTACATCGGGATCGAGGAGAACAAGCCCGACGCCATCGAGGCGATCTCAGAGGCAGCGAAAGGGGATGACCGGATCTCGGTCGTGCCTCTCAAAGTGAAATACCCACAAGGGGCGGAGAAGCAGCTCATCTGGGCGATCCTCGGGCGCGAGGTCCCGTCGGGCGGCCTGCCGGTGGACGTGGGCGTGGTGGTAAACAACGTCGGCACTGCCGCGGCCGTGAAGGATGCCGTTGTTTCCGGAATGCCGCTTGTGGAACGCGTGGTCACAGTGGCGGGTTCATGCGTCGCGGAGCCCCAGAATGTCCTCGTCAAGGTCGGGATGCTTGTGAGCGACCTCGTCGAGGCGTGCGGCGGGTGCTCTAGCCCGCCTGCGAAAGTCATTATCGGTGGTCCTATGATGGGCACGGCTCAGTTCACGATGGACATCCCTGTCACAAAGGGCACGTCCGGGGTTCTGCTTCTGAACGAGGAGGAGGCCGCGCCCGTTGAACCAATGGCTTGCGTGAGATGCGGCAAGTGCGTCGAGGCATGCTCGATGAGGCTCATGCCGCTGTGGATCGCGAGCTATGCGGAGGCTGGCAGGTTTGATGATGCCGAGCGTATGAACGCACTGGATTGCATCGAGTGCGGCTGCTGCAGTTTCATATGCCCGTCGCGCAGGCGCTTAGTTCAGGCGATCAGGCTTGCTAAGTCCGAGATCATGGCAAAGAGGCGCAAGGCCCAGGCGAGCTGAGCGGCACGCCCGAAGCCTGTTCTCTTGTGGAGGGATCGATCAATGGACGGAACCGGACTCATAGTATCTTCCTCACCGCACCAGCGGACGGCCGTGTCTACGCCGATCATCATGAGCGACGTTATCCTGGCTCTCATGCCTGCATCTCTGGCAGGCGTGTGGTTTTTCGGGCTCCGGGCGCTCGGCATGATGGCTGTTTGTGTGGCGGCGGCCGTCGCGACCGAGGCGGTGCTGGAAAAGCTCATGAGGAAGCCCCTGACGATAGGGGATTACAGTGCTGCGGTGGCCGGGCTCCTACTGGCCCTAGTCCTGCCGCCCGACTTGCCGCTATGGATCGGTGCCATCGGTGCTGTGTTCGCGATGGCTATCGGGAAGTTCGTCTTCGGCGGGCTCGGGCAGAACGTCTTCAACCCCGCGCTTATCGGACGGGCTGTCCTGCTTGCTTCGTGGCCCGTGCTTATGACGAGGTGGAGATGGCCCATCTTCCAGGCCCCGTGGGTGCCCGACTTCGACGCGGTCACCACTGCAACGCCGCTTGCCCTCTGGAGGCTCGGCGGCATTAAGACGCCGTATTTGAACCTCTTCCTGGGGAACGTTGCAGGCTCGATAGGCGAGACGTCGGCGATCGCCATACTAGTAGGCGCGGCATACCTGCTGTGGCGGGGGCATATAAGCTGGCGTATCCCGTTCACCTTCATCGGCACGGTCGCGGTGCTCGCGGCGCTCTTCGGCCAAGATCCACTGTTTCACGTGCTCGCCGGAGGGCTGCTGCTGGGTGCCTTCTTCATGGCTACCGACTACGTCACGACCCCGGTCACCCCGAAGGGTCAGATCATCTTTGGCGTCGGCTGTGGGGTATTGACCATGCTCATCAGGCTCTACGGTGGCTATCCAGAGGGCGTGTGCTACGCGATCCTGATCATGAACGCAGCCACCGCTCTTATCGACAGGCTCACGATGCCGCGCAAGTTCGGGGAGGTGAGGAAAGTTGCGTGACGTGTGGAAGCTGGGTTTCATCCTCTTCGCCATATGCGCGGTGGCGGCGGGAGCGCTAGCCTTCGTGAATGACATCACGGAGGAGCGAATCGCGGCGCAGGCCGCCATGAAGCTGGAGCAGGCGCTTGCGAGCGTGGTGCCGGGCGCGGACGAGTTCAAGGACGAGACCGATAGGGTCCTGGCTGTGGCACCCCCCGCTTCTCGCGGAGGTAGGCCTGAGTTCTCTGCGATCACCAAAGTGTATGTGGGTTACAAGAACGGAGAGATGGCCGGTGCTGCGTTTGCTTGCAGCCCGTCCGGGTACGGCGGGCCCATCGATGCCGTGGTCGGCGTGTCGCGCGATGGAGTCGTGACCGGGCTCACGGTGGTGAAACACTCGGAGACCCCCGGGCTGGGCGCGAACGTTACCAACCGCGACTTTCAGATGCGGTTCGTTGGGCTGCGCGCGGGGACCCCGGTGAAGGTCACGAAGGACGGGGGTCAAGTGGAGGCCATCACCGGTGCGACCATCTCCTCGCGGGCGGTCGCGAGCGGCGTTGACGAGGCGCTTCGGCTGTTCGAGCTTGCTTCGCGAGAGGGGGTCTGGTGAATGAGCTTCAAATCAGAGTTTACAAAGGGGCTTGTCAAGGAGAACCCCACTTTCAGGATTCTGCTCGGGATGTGCCCGACGATGGCGACGAGCGTTGCCATCTCGAACGGCATAGGCATGGGAATAGCAGCCACGTTCGTGCTCGTCGGGTCGAACGTCATAATCTCGATGCTGAGGAACGTGATCCCGTCCAGGATACGCATCCCTTGCTACATCGTGGTGATTGCGTCGTTCACGACGATAGTGGACCTTGTCATGGCGGCGTTCGTCCCGAAGCTGCACGAGGTTCTTGGGATATTCATCCCGCTGATCGTGGTGAACTGTATCATCCTGGGGAGGGCCGAGGCGTTCGCGTCCAAGAACGGCGTCCTGTACTCGCTGGCCGATGGTCTCGGCATGGGGCTCGGGTTTACCATGGCGTTGACCGGGATGAGCACCATCAGGGAGCTCCTCGGCACCGGCACACTCCTGGCGGTGCCTGACTTCGGGTTCGCAGGTTTCAAGGTGTTCGAACGGAGCCTGGCCGCGGTGATGATGATCCTCCCACCGGGCGGTTTCATCACTCTGGGGCTCTTGATCGGCCTTCTCAATTACCTGGGTCGCCGGGGGAAGAAGGCGGCGCGCGCGTAGGCGCATAAGACCGAGCCTGACGCATGATCGTGACGGGAGGGATACCGCGTGGGCGAATTCCTTGTTATATTCTTTGGCGGGGTGTTGCTGAACAACTTCATCCTGTCGAGGATTCTCGGCGTATGTCCGTTCATAGGAGTATCCAAGCAGGTCGAGACGGCGACCGGCATGGGCATGGCGGTCATCTTCGTGATAGGCGTGGCATCTGTGGCGACGTGGATGGTCCAATACTACATCCTCGTGCCGCTGGGGCTGACGTATCTCCAGACTATCGCTTTCATCCTCGTCATCGCGGCGCTGGTGCAGCTCGTGGAGATGGTGATCCAGAAGGTGAGCCCTGTCCTCTACAAGGCTCTCGGGATCTACCTTCCACTTATCACGACCAACTGCGCCGTGCTGGGCGTGACCATTCTGAACATAACCGAGAAGTATAATCTTCTGGAGGCGGCGGTGAACGGCATAGCGGGCGCGTCAGGGTTTGCGCTTGCGATAATCCTCTTCGCCGCGATAAGAGAGCGTATGGACCTCGCGCCAATCCCTGAATCGCTGAAAGGCTTCCCGATCGCCCTCATAACGACGGGCCTCTTGTCCATCGCGTTCCTGGGATTCGCGGGCTTCCGACTGAAAGAGCTTTTCGGCGTCATGTAGAATTTCGCGAGGGGTGAGCAAGGGATGATCTACGTCAAGGCGATCCTCGGCCTCGGGCTAATGGGGGCCATATTCGGCCTCGCGCTCGCTCTTGCTGCGAAGAAGTTCGCGGTGGAGCAGGACCCCAGGCAGGAGATGATCGTTGAGGTGCTCCCGGGAGCCAACTGTGGCGGATGTGGCTTTCCGGGGTGCAGTGGCCTCGCGGCTGCGATAGTCGCGGGCAAGGCGCCTGTGGACGCGTGCCCGGTCGGAGGGTCGACCGTCGCGGCGAAAGTCGCAGCGATCATGGGGGTTGAGGCCGGCGCGGCGAAAGAACGCAAGGTGGCTAGGGTGCTGTGCCAGGGGGGCACGGGCCAGTGTGGGGTGAGGTTTGTATACGATGGCTTTGCCGACTGCAAGGCTGCGCAGCTGGTGGGCGGCGGCGCGAAGGCGTGCACGTACGGGTGCCTCGGCATGGGCTCGTGCGTGGCTGCCTGTTCCTTCGACGCGCTCCACATGGGGCCGGACGGCCTCCCGGTGGTGGATGAGGAAGCATGCACATCGTGCGGGAGATGCGTTGCGGCGTGCCCCAGGGGCATCATTCAGCTTGTGCCCGAGTCCCAATCCGTAACCGTTTTGTGCAGGTCGTACGCGCGCGGTGCCGATGTCCGCAAGACCTGCAAAGTCGGGTGTATCGGGTGCGGGCTGTGCATGAAGGCGTGCCCCAATGGCGCGATCACGATGGATAACAACCTGGCCGTCATAGACCCGGCAAAGTGCGACGCGTGCGGCAAATGCGTTGAGAAATGCCCGACTAAGTCGATCGTGATGAGAAGCCGGAACACGACCGCGGGCACGGGCAGCCTCGCGGCAAGTTAAGTCGCCGGATGCGTGAATGGTGCTTGGGTGAGGCCGACTTGTGTCGCCGCGTTACGTTTGGGGGTTGATTCCTTCGGGCGAGACGGGGGCTGCCGGTGGACGCGAGGCGCGCTTTCGTGGTGCGAACCGTGGCGCGCGCGGGAATTCTCCTTTGATTTCGGCGCGTGCTGCCGGCAGCCCCGCTGACGTGTCCGAAGGCGGTTTCGGGGCTCTTCTCGCGGGGAGAGTTACAGGTTTTTTTCAGCCTTTCTTGCGCTGTCCTCGGCGAGAGCTCGCTCACCTTTTTTGACCAGCTTTTTCACCATTTGCCCGCCAATCTTGCCGGCCTCCACCGCGCTGAGCTTGTCGGGGTCCTTCAGGTCGTCCGTGAGGCCGAGTTGCTCCGCGGTTTCCCATTTCAAGCGGTCGAGCTGGCGTAGTGTCCTCAGACGGTCGTTGCTTTTCTTCCTGCCCAAATCTTGCACGCTCCTTCCTCTTGGTTTCTGCTTCTTTCACGTTCCGAGGAGGCATCCACTTCTATCATTGCCATCTCTCACGAACCTATGACAGGCGCGGAACCGCCGTGGTGGCTAGCCCAAACGGCTGCTTGTCAGGGTTTAGGAGAAGTGATACACTGTCTCAGGGAAAGCCATCGGGGGGTGGAATTCAGTTGAAGTGGGAGTACGGGCGCAGGCGGAGGGGGAGGGGGCGTCGGCTCTGGGCCCTCCTTCTCGTCCTTCTCCTGGGCGTTATCGCTGTAGTCGGCTACCTGCTTGTGAGGTTTAGCGTCATCCCGTGGCCGCCGAAGGCAGGTGCGCCGCACGCGGCGAACGAGAGCGGAAAGGCCGCGACGGCGAGCGCCGTGGTCGACCCGCAGGAGTACGTGGATAGCCAGTTCCTGATGGACACGTACGTGAGTATACAGGCGTTCGGTCCGGGGGCGAAGGACGCAGTGTCGGCGGCGTTCGATGAGATGCGTAGGATCGAGAACCTGACGAGCAGGTTCATTCCGACGAGCGATGTTACGAGGATAAACGAGGCGGCGGGCGGGGACCCCGTCAAGGTCAGCGACGAAACGTTCACGCTGCTAGAGAAATCACGCGAATGCTCGGAGCTCTCTGGAGGCGCGTTCGACGTGACCATCGGGCCTGTGGTAGACGCCTGGGGCTTCGGCACCGAGACCCCTCACGTGCCCGACAGCAACGTCCTCGCAAAAGCCGTCGCCCTCGTGGACTTCCGCGCCATGGAGCTTGATCCGGCTAGCAAGACGGTGAGGCTCGCACACCCCGGAATGTCCATCGACCTCGGCGGCATCGCCAAAGGTTACGCGGCGGACCGGGCCGCGGCGGTCCTGAGGGAACACGGGATCAAGCACGCCCTCATTGACGCAGGGGGGAACATCGTCGCGGTGGGCACTCGCCCTGACGGGAAGCCATGGCATATCGGGATAAGGGATCCAAGGGGTTCGAGCCCGACCGATACAGTGGGCCCTGTGGTTGAGATAACAGACGGGGCCGTCGTGACATCCGGGGATTACGAGAGGTTTTTCATTGAGAACGGCCACCGTTACCATCACATCTTCGATCCCAAGACGGGCATGCCTGCGGACCGTGCGGAGAGCGCCACGATAATCGCACCGACGTCTGTTGATGCTGACATGTTGTCTACGGCGGTGTTTGTGTTAGGGCCAGTGGAGGGCCCGAAGATCCTCGAGGGGTTGGACGGGATCTCTGCGATGGTGGTCGATGCCAATGGACATCTCGTGTTCTCTCCAGGGTTCCCGTCACCTTGAGCTTACCCGACGATCGGTAGAAGGTGCGGCTTTGGAACTTGCACAGGAGCCGCCCGGAGGTGGCATGCGGGGTTGAGGCTGGTTCTGGCATCCGCGTCACCCGCGCGAGCTGAGCTTTTGCGGCAGATCGGGCTTGAGTTCGACGTCGTGCCGAGCGGCATACCCGAGAACGCCGTCGACTGCAGCGATCCCGCCGGGGGCGTCGTGTCACTCGCGCTGGCTAAGGCGCGCCACGTCGCGTCCAAGGAACGCGATGCGGTCGTCATCGCGGCCGACACCGTGGTCGTGCTCGGCCACGAGGTCCTCGGCAAGCCAACGGACCCCGATGACGCTCGTAGGATGCTTCGTCGCATGTCAGGGCGTTGGCACCAGGTGATAAGCGGGCTCGCGTTGGTGGACGCCCAGACAGGCCGCGAGGCCGCGTGCCACGAAACCACGCGGGTGCGCATGGCAAGCCTGCCTCCGGTCGTCCTCGACTGGTATGTCGCGAGCGGCGAGCCGCTGGGGAAGGCTGGTTCCTATGCAATACAGGGGCGGGGTGCACTTCTCGTCGAGAGGATATCAGGCTGTTACTTCAACGTGGTGGGCTTGCCGATCTTTCGGCTTGTGGGCCTCGCCCGCACCATAGGTGTGGACCTTGCACAGGAGGCGTTCAGGGGGTGCAACGCATGCAGGATCGCTTACCGGGCCGACTAAGCGGTTTCACGATGAAACAAATGCCGCTTCAGGAACGGCCCAGGGAGCGGCTTCTTCGGGCAGGCCCCGAGGCGCTCTCTTCGGCTGAGCTTGTGTCCATCATCCTCAGCACGGGAGTGCGCGGCGAGACAGCTCTCTCGCTTGCCGGTACGGTTCTGCGCGTATTCGGCGGGCTTCGCGGGATAGCGGCTGCATCCACACGTGATCTGGCGGGTCACAAGGGGATCGGGCTGGCCAAGGCCGTCCGTCTCAAAGCCGCTGTCGAGCTAGGTAGGAGGATTATGACACTCGAGCCGGAAGAGCTCCTTCAGGTGAACGGGCCACGTGACGTGGCGGGCCTCCTCATGGGCGAGATGCGGTACCTTGACAGAGAACACTTCAAAGTCGTACTACTTAATGCGAAGCACCGGGTCATGGATGTCGTGACAGTGTCGGTGGGCTGTCTCGACAGCTCCCTCGTGCATCCGAGAGAGGTATTCAAAGAATGCCTGAGGAGAAACTCGGCCTGCATCATTCTGGTGCATAATCACCCAAGCGGCGACCCGACTCCGAGCGCCGAGGACATCGCGATAACACGCAGGCTGACAAGCTCCGGTCTGATTCTCGGGATAGACGTGCTTGACCACATAATCGTGGGAGACAACAGGTACTCAAGCCTCAAGGAACTCGGCCTTATGGCGTCCGTCAGCGCGCCTTCCGCGGGGGCGGCGTCGTGGCACGAGGCCGGCGCGGCTCCAGTTGCCTGTGTTGCTGGAAGGGAGAATGCGAGCTGTGATTCTTGACCCCGTTCTGGCCCTCTTTTCCAAAGATCTCGCCATTGATCTCGGGACTGCCAACTCTCTGGTTTACGTTAAGGGTAAAGGGGTCGTCATCCAGGAGCCATCCGTGGTGGCGATGCGCAAGGACACAGGTGCAATTCTGGAGGTTGGGTCAGCCGCTAACCGGATGGTCGGCAGGACGCCCGGGAACATAGTGGTTGTGCGGCCACTCAAGGACGGCGTGATCGCTGACTTCGACGTCACCGAGATGATGCTCCGCCACTTCATTGTGCGGGCGCACAGAGGCCGGGCGCTCGTCCGCCCCAAAGTCGTGATAGGCGTGCCTTCCGGCGTGACCGAGGTGGAGAGGCGGGCCGTGATAGATGCGGCGCTCCAGGCGGGCGCTCGCGAGGCGTACCTCATTGAGGAGCCCCTCGCTGCGGCCGTCGGTGCAGGCCTCCCGGTGTTCGAGCCGTCAGGCAACATGGTGGTGGACATCGGTGGAGGTACAACGGAGATCGCCGTGATATCGCTGGGCGGGATCGTCGCCTCCAGGTCCATTAGGATCGCGGGGGACGAAATGGATGAGGCCATCGTGCAGCACGTGAAGAAGGTTTACAACCTAGTGATCGGGACCAGGACTGCCGAAGAGATCAAGAAGCAAATCGGTTCCGCACGGCCCCGCGACCCGGACCTCGGCCTGGAGGTGAAGGGGCGGGACATGGTCTCCGGGCTTCCGAAGACCGTCCGCATAACCGCGGGCGAGGTTCAGGAGGCGCTTCGCGAGCCTGTCGCGGCTATCGTCGAGGCCGTCAAGATGACTTTAGAGAGAACGCCGCCTGAGCTTTCCGCGGACATCATCGATAAAGGGATCGTCGCCTCGGGGGGAGGCTCGCTCCTAGAGGGGATCGACCGGGTCATCGCTGAGTCCACGAACATGCCTGTGCACCGTGCGGATGAGCCTCTCACGTGCGTCGTGAGAGGGGCGGGCAAGGCCCTCGAGGAGATGGAACGCTATCACCGGATGCTTACGAGTTCGTCGAGGGTCGGCGAGAGAGTCTGACTATGGCCGGCAGGAGTGACTCGCCCGTGCAGCAGAATCCCGGGGGCAAGCGCTACGGGTTGATGATGGCCGCGATACTGCTTCTCCTTGTGGCTCTTCTTTTCGTCACCTCGGGCGAGAGAGAGGCGCTGTCGCCGCCTGAAAGTGCCGCGCGCGAGATGCTCACGCCTCTGGCGAGAGTCTTTTTCCAGGTAGCCAGCGGGATAAGCGGCGCGATTCGCACCGTTGCCAACCTGCAGCACTTGGTCCGTGAGAACGATAGGCTCTACCTTGAGATATCGCGGCTCATGGCTGAGAACGCGCGGCTCGAGGAGTACAGGCTTGAGAATGCCCGTCTCCGGAAGCTCCTGGGCTTCCAGGCGACGCTGGAGTATCCGACCAGCGCCGCACAGATCGTGGGCAGAGACCCAAGCAACTGGCTTGACACGGTGACGATCAACAAGGGGACGAGCCAGGGCGTTAAGAAGAACATGGCCGTCGCGACAATGGAGGGGCTCGTGGGAAGGGTGTTGTCGGCTTCGGCGCACACAGCGACGGTGCTTCTCATCCTTGACCCCCGGAGCGCGGTGGGTGGCGTGGTGCAGCGCACGAGGACGTTCGTCTTGGTGGAAGGGGATCCAGGCAGACCAGGTCTTTGCCGTGTCAAGCCTCTCACTCAGGATTTCGACCTGCAAGTCGGGGACAGGGTCCTCTCGTCGGGTCTGGGGGGTATCTACCCGAAGGGATTGGTAATCGGGAATATCGTGGAGCTGGTGCCAGGCAAGTACGGGGTCGGGACCGAGGCGTATCTTAAACCTGCCGTTGACTTTGCCCGTCTCGAAGAGGTCCTGGTCATAACCCGCGCTCCGGAGCCCCCCGAAGCCCCTGATGAGACGGACGCTCAAAACCAGATGCGGTCGACCGAGGGGGCAGCGCGCAAATGAGGCTTTTCTTGCTGATCTGCGCAGGCGTTCTCCTCGTCGTCCTGGAGATAACGGTAAGTCCCTTTGTGGCGGTCCAGGGTGCGAGGCCTGACTTGGTTTGTGCGTTCGTAGTGATCGTGGGCATGCTGCTCGGCTGGAAAGACGCAGCGGTCGTGGGCCTTGTGGTCGGTTTCGTTGAGGATGCGTGTTCGGGGCAGTCCCTCGGGCTTTTCATGCTGGTGCGCGCGGTCGTCGGAATGGGAGCCGGGCTCTCGTACGCAAAGGTGTTCCATGACCGCATCGTTGTGCCGGTCGCCATGGTTTTCCTGGGGGCCGTCGCCACCGGGCTGATGGAGAGCTTTCTCCTGTCGTCCTTTGGTGTGCCGCTAGGATTCTCCCTGGGGAGCTCGCGAATGGTGCTGGCGCAGGCGGTTTACTCCGCCGTACTCGCGCCGGTGTTCCCGAAGCTCGTTACGTGGCTGGATTTGTCCGCGAGACGAGCCTCTGAGCGGCGCCAAGCCGTCTAGACGGTGGGTAGTCATCGGGCTTCGCGCGCGGAGTTCGCGGGCCGGCCGCCGGACTGCGCGGCGGATGGAGCCTGGTGGAGCCAGCAGCAATCCCAGTTCCCAAGGATGCGCTGAGGCAGCGGCTTGGTTGGGCGTCCAGGCCGCTACGCGCGGAGGCTGACTCGGGCTAAGGGCCGCACGGGCTAAGAGCCGTAGTCTTTGCGTCGTGTGCGGTCGGCTGGAGCGAACCGGAAGGGCGGTGTGAGATCGTGCCCGAGTCCCCGGTACAGAATAGGTTGAAACACCTCGGTCTCGTCGCCCTGGTGGTGCTTGTGATACTGGCTGCACGCCTGTGGCACCTTCAGATCATGCGCGGCGAAACCTACGAGGCGTTGTCTCAGGGCAACAGGGTGCGAGTGATCCCGGTTCCCGCGCCGAGAGGCAAGATCCTGGACCGGAACGGTGTTCCCCTTGCAACGAGCCGCATGGCGTTTTCTGTGTCCATAGTCCCACAGGACGTGACAGACATGGACAATACCATCGCACGGCTCGCCCCAGTCCTCGGCATGTCGCCGGAGAGCATCAAGGAAAAACTTGCCGCGCCGAGACGTCCGTTTGATCCCGTTAGGCTAAAGACGGATGTGGACCCTTCCGTCGTCACGGCGATAGGCGAACAACGCACCGACCTTCCCGGGGTGGTCATCGAGGAGATCCCTGTGCGCAGGTACGTGTACGGGGACTTCGCCAGCCACCTCATAGGCTTCATAAGGGAGATCGATTCATCCGAGCTGAAAACATACAAAGACAAAGGTTACCGGCCCGGCGATCTGATAGGGAAAGTCGGAGTCGAGAGGACCTTCGAGGAATACCTCCGCGGAGTGGACGGCGGCGAGCAGGTTGAAGTCAACAGCCTCTCTCAGCCCATCAAGGTCCTCGGAAGCCTGGCCCCCGTGCCTGGAGATGACGTGGTACTCACCATCGACCAGAGGGTTCAGGCCGCGGCCGAGCGAGCCCTCTCCGAGGAGCTGGACGAGCTATCGAAGTCGCCGAAAACCAGTGAGGCCAAGGCCGGCGCGGTCGTCGCGATGGACCCGAGAACCGGCGAGATACTGGCCATGGTTAGCAAGCCCTCGTTTGATCCCAATATGTTCGTGGGTGAGCTGTCCAAGGAAGAACTGGCCTTCCTCTCTTCGACGCCTAGCCCCCAGCCGAACCGGGTCACGAGCCACACGTATCCTCCCGGGTCGGCCTTCAAGATCATAACCGCCATCGCCGCCCTCGAACGGCACAAGGTCACGTTGGATGATACGTTCGTATGCACCGGCCGAGATCCTCAATCGGGGAAAGCATGCTGGACCGTGGAGCACGGCAGAGGCCACGGGAAGGAGGACTTGCTCGCCGGCATTGCCAACTCATGCAACATCGTTTTCTACGAGCTGGGGCGGCGCGTCGGCATCGACGACCTGGCCATGTACGCGAGGGTGTTCGGCTTTGGGCGGCCGACCGGCATAGACCTCTTTCCGGGCGACGCGTCGGGCCTGGTGCCCGACCGCGCATGGAAGCGCATGAATTTCAAAGGGTACGACCAGATGTGGTATCCCACTGAGACCCTCGATGTTGCGATAGGGCAGGGCGCCCTCCTCGTTACGCCTCTTCAACTCGCGAACGCGTACGCGACCGTGGCCGCGAACGGGGTTATGCACGTTCCCATGGTGGCCAGGGCCATCCTTGCCCCGGACGGTAAGGTCATCCGGGAGTTTACGCCCGAGGTAGCTTCGACTGTGAACGTATCTCAAGAGTCCCTTGATATCCTCAAACAGGGTCTCGCGAAGGTCGTTACGGAGGGCACGGCGGCTGCGGCTTTCAAGGGATTCCCGATACCGACCGCTGGGAAGACCGGCACCGCCCAGAACCCATCTGGGGCGAGCCATGGGTGGTTCGCGGGGTTCGCGCCCATAGATAACCCGGAGATCGTTGTGGTGGTCTTGGTGGAACACGGGACGGGGGGGTCGTTGGCGGCCGCGCCTGTCGCGAGAAAGGTGATGGAGGCGTACTTCGGCCTCGACCGCTCCGCGGACGCGACGTCGAGTACCCCGGGCGGTGGTGCGGCTGCGGGAGAGGCCGGAGGCCCCGCCGAATGAGCATGCGGCCGCCGCCAAGTCGGGAGTTTTTCAACGGTGACGGGCAGGAATTGCGTTTTCCTCTGGTGAAAGTATGGTGAGATCGCTTGCAATCCCAAAGGGCCATGGAGGAGGCGTGCGCGGCTGCCCATGAAAACCGAGGATGTGATATTCAAGGGGACGAAACGGGGCCTGTGCATAATCCTGCCCCACGACGAAGACTTTCAGCGCCTGAAAGGGAAGCTCGCGGCCAAGCTCGAGAAAACGTCAAGCTTTTTCGCCGGGGCGACCCGCGCGGTTCTGGACATCGGCGAGCTCGCGCTCTCCGATGACGACGTGCGCGAGCTGGTGAACATAGTCGAATCGTTCGGCATGTCGGTGTCGCGCGTGGCTGGCGGAATCGGTCTCGCGACGGTGGCGGAGCCGCCGGTGCCGCAGCGTGCCGGGGCGCCGGTGCCGTCCAAGCCGGGGCCGGCTTCCGAACGGACGCACGGGGACTCCGAGGGAAACGGTCATGGCCGCGTCGAGGGCGAACAGCTCTCAGGCAGCGGAGCTGCCGGAACGCTTTTAGTCAGGGGGACGTTGCGCTCAGGCCAGCGCACGACGTTCGGCGGGAACATCGTGGTGCTGGGAGATGTGAACCCCGGTGCCGAGGTCGTGGCCGGGGGCGACATAGTGGTCATGGGTGCTCTCCGCGGTGTGGCCCACGCCGGAGCACCGGAAAACAAGAGTGCAATAGTGGTTGCGCTGCGGTTCATGCCTACGCAACTTCGGATCGCCGATGTCATCGCGAGACCTCCGGACGGCGAAAGCAAGGCTCCACGCAGTCCCGAGATGGCGCGAATCAGAAACGAGCAGATAGTGATCGAGGCCTACTCCGCGAGGAAGGCTGAGATGGAGGAGGAACCTGGATGGAAGGAAGGGTTATAGTGGTCACCTCGGGCAAAGGAGGCGTGGGCAAGACGACTGCCGTCGCAAACATCGGTTGCGGCCTTGCCTCTCGCGGCAAGAAGGTGGCCCTGGTTGATGCCGACATCGGGCTGCGTAACTTGGACATTGTCCTCGGCTTGGAGAACAGGATCGTATACGACATCGTTCATGTCATCGAGGGCAAGTGCCGCTTGCGGCAAGCCCTCATAAGGGACAAGCGTCTACAGACGCTGTTCTTGATGCCCGCTGCCCAATCCAGGGACAAGGAAGCGGTTCAGCCTGAGCAGATGAGGCAGCTCACTAGGAACCTCGCCCAGGAATTCGACTACGTTGTGGTCGACTGTCCCGCCGGGATAGAGAGAGGATTCAAGAATGCGACTGCAGGCGCAGACGAGGCCGTCATCGTGACCACGCCGGAGGTGTCCGCGGTGAGGGATGCAGACCGCATCGTGGGGCTGCTCGAAGCGCAGGGCGTGGGAAGGCCGAGGCTCGTGGTGAATCGGCTTCGGCCTGAAATGGTGAAACGCGGAGAGATGCTGAATGTGGAGGATGTCATAGACATCCTTGCCATCGACCTTCTGGGAGTGGTCCCGGATGACGAGAGCGTGATAACGTCCACTAACAAGGGCGAGCCCGTGGTGCTCGACGGAGCCTCCCGAGCTGGTGAGGCGTTCAGGCGTATAGCCGCAAGGATCGATGGGGAGAACGTCCCGTTCATGTCCCTGGACGCAGGAGGCCTGTGGTCGAGACTCAAGCGCATCATCGGGATCGGTGTGAGCAGGTAAGGCCGGGGGAGGGAGCGCGTCGTGTTCGAGTTCGTGTCACGGATCCTGGGCCGCAAGTCGAAGCCGGGCGGGCTGGGGAGCAAGAGCCTCGCTAAGGAGCGGCTCAAGCTTGCGCTCGCGTGCGACCGCGTCGACGTCTCCCCGCAGGTGTTCGAGGGTCTCCGCTTGGACCTTGCGAAGGCTGTCTCGAAGTACGTCGAGATAGACGAGGCAGGGATGAACCTCAGGTTCGACTCGTCCGACAAGAGACTTGCGTTGGTAGCGAGCGTCCCTGTGATCGGAATCAGGCGCGGAAACGAGCCGACCCGCCGAGGGAAAAACAGAAGGTGAGGGCGCGCCTGTGCTCCTTGAGAAGCGTCTACTGCGGAATCTCGACTACGCGCTGATCCTTGCGGTGCTGGCGCTCTGCCTAGTCGGGTTCGTCATCGTGTTCAGCGCGACGCGCGGCGGTATAGGTTCCTGGTCCCCGCAGGATCCGTTGTACTTTGTCAAGAAGCAGGTCGCCGCCTTTGCCCTCGGGGTGCTTCTTTGCGCCGTGATCCTGACCACCGACTACAGGCTCGCCCAGAGAGCGCACCGGGTACTGTATCTTGGCAACGTGGGTATGCTCGCGCTCGTCCTTGCGATGGGGCATAGGATCTCCGGCGCGCAGAGCTGGTTCAGAATAGGACCTGTTGCGCTACAGCCTTCCGAGCTCGCCAAGGTGGCACTGATCTTGACCCTCGCGAACCACCTTTCTGAGGCCCGCGACATAGCTACGCCGCGCGGGCTTGCTTTCGCGTTCCTGCACGCGGCTGTCCCCGCGGCCCTGGTCCTCCTCCAGAACGACCTGGGAACGGCCCTGGTGTTCTGCGGAATAACCTTCGCCATGGTCTACGTGGCGGGCGCTCGCGGAAAGGACCTGCTCGCTGTGGTGGGCGCCGGCGCGGTTGCATCCCCCTTGGTATTCTTCTTCCTCCTCAAGGGTTACCAGCGGGCGCGTCTGCTGGCATTTCTGAATCCGTACAAGGACCCGACAGGCACTGGGTATAACGTCATACAGTCGACCATCGCCATCGGGTCGGGGAGGTTCTTCGGGAAAGGGCTCTTCCACGGAACGCAGGCCCAGCTCAACTTCCTCCCTGCACACCACACCGACTTCATTTTCTCCGTCATCGGAGAGGAACTCGGCTTCGTAGGAGCCATCGCTGTGCTCGCCCTGTACGGTATAGTGCTATGGCGCTGCTTGAACGCAGCGGCCTGCGCGAAGGACGCGTTCGGGCAGCTGGTTGCGACCGGTGTCGCCGCGATGCTTCTCTTTCACGTGTTGGTCAACGTCGGAATGACCGTGAGCCTCATGCCGGTGACCGGCATCCCTCTGCCTTTCCTCAGCTACGGCGGGAGTGCGCTTCTCGCAAACCTCATCGCTATCGGCCTGGTCCTCGATATCCACATGAGGCGCCAGAAGATCCTCTTCTGACTCTTCTCCGCGATGACTAGCGAGACCGTCTCAGAGAGACAGAGAGACAGGGCTTGGCGCGGCGGGCCCCAAGCATGTCGCCAGAATTTGGCGCCGCTTTTGGGCGGAGGGGGCCTGCTCAGGTTTGCCGGTGTTGCCCTCCGGGGACGGCGCGCTTGCAGCGCGCCTCGTTCGAATTCGGCGCGTAAGACAGCCGAATTCTCGACGCCCCGTCGTGCAACCACCGGCAACCCCAGCGCCCTCAAGAAAGAGGACGAAGGTTTATGGCGCTACATTCAGATCCTGTCGCGTGGTCCCGCGCGGCGGTCCGGCTTTTGCGGCCGCGGACTGCACGCGTGCGCCGCGCGGGGGCCCGTGCCTCGAGGCTCGCGCCCGCGGACGTGCGTCGACGCGGCCGTCCCGGCCTTGGTGCATAGAGCACAGCCCACCACAATATACTCTTAGCGTGGCGGAATGGGGCTTTCCCTGAGAGGAGGAGCGCGATGCCTTCTAGGATCGCCCGGAACGCCGTGATCTCGCTCCTGATCTTCGCCCTCGTTCTCGGGATCACCAGGAGCAATCTCACGCTCGCGACCGCCGTGCGGCCGTACGTCGAGGCTCTCTTGACGCGGAGCACGAGCCTGTCGGAAATCGGGAGGGCCCTTCGGGACGCAGCTTCGGGGCTTCTCTCTTGGAATCCATGGTCTTGGCAGGTTTTGCGCGAGGGCGAAGAAGCAGGCGACAACTCCGCCAGCCACCTGAAGGGGACGACGGCCGGGACGCACGAGCCCCCAGGGGGAGGTGCAGACGACCCTGCCGAGCGCTCTGGGACTGCGGACCCTGCTGCTTCATCTCCTCCCGCACCGTCTGTTCCCGCTAATAACAGGCCTGGGGCGACCGGGCCGCTCAGCCCCGGGGCAGGGAACATAACCCCGCACGAGGCCGGAATAGACGATCAAGTGGCGAGCCGGGGGCCCACCGCGGCTCGAGCCTTCTCCGTCTCCGCAGGCCGGGTCGCTCTTGAGCCCGTTGCATCGCACGAGGACCCGAGTGGACCCGGACCCTCCCAGCCGGCCAGTACGAGGGGGCTTGGCGCTGCGGAGCCGGATCAGAAGGCAGCCGCCTCACGGACCGCGGCCGCCGGTTCGAGCTCATCCACTGCCTCCTCCGCGCGCGCCCTCGCGAGCGCCGGGAAGCTCGTGGCGCCGGTCAACGGGCAAGTGACCTATGGGTTCGGGTACAGGGTTCACCCGATATATAAGCGGCGCCTCTTCCACAAGGGCGTGGACATCGCGGCTCCCATGGGCACACCGGTCCGGGCCGCGGCCGCCGGGAGGGTCCTCCGTGCCGGGCCATGCGGCACATACGGCAGGATCGTCGAGCTCGACCATGGAGGCGGGCTTACGACCCTATACGCGCACTGTTCACGCGTGCTTGTGAAGCCTGGGGATACGGTGCGCGCCGGGCAGAAGATCGCTGAGGTCGGGAGCACTGGCCTCTCCACCGGACCCCATCTACATTTCGAGGTATCGGCGGGTGGGAAGCCCGTTGATCCCTTTGCCTACCTTGAGGGGGGCAGGCGGGAGAGGTTGTGAGGATCGCTCGCGTTTGCGGGATCGAGTTCCGGGTGAGCCCGTTCTTCCTCCTTTTTCTGCTCGCTTACGCTTCGGTCGGCTTGCTTCGCGAAACCCTGCTCGTGTTCTGGGTCGTCCTCCTGCACGAACTCGCACACGTTGCTGCCGCGGCATGCTTCGGCATCCGCACCGAGCGGGTCGAACTCCTGCCGTTCGGCGGCGTCGCCTCGTTTTCGGAGCCTCTCGTGGCAAGCCCCGCACGCGAGGCGATCATCGCGGTATGCGGACCGGCCCACAACTTCGCCTTCGCGTACCTCGCCGCCGTCCTTGAACGGAGCGGCTTCGTGTCGAGCTCGCTGGCACGGTTCTTGGTGGAAACCAACATCGCCATCGGGCTCTTCAACCTTCTTCCCGGCATCCCGCTGGACGGGGGCCGTATCCTGCGTGCGGCCCTGGTCCCCACCCTCGGCACGGTGGGAGCGTCTCGGCTCGCGTCGGCCGTCGGACGCGTCCTGGGACTTTGCATTCTCATGGCAGGAGGGATCATGGCGTATGCGGGTCACTGCAACGTGCTCTTGCCAGTGCTCGGAGGCTTTCTGGTGTTCGCGGCTTCGCGCGAGGCTCGGGCCGTATCATGGGTGAGGGTGAGGGACACTCTTAGAAAGAAGCGGGAGTTCCTGGCGGCTGGCACGATGTCCGTGAACCTGCTCGCGGTTCATGAAAAAGCCTGTCTCAAGGACGTCGTGCGACATTTCGTGCCTGGGAAGCTCAACGTCGTGCTGGTGTTTGACACGGAGCTCGTCATCCGCACGCTCGCGTGCGAGCTGGACGTCCTCAAAGCCATGAGCGAGCATGGGCCCGACGCGCTTGCGGCCACCATCGCACGATGAAAACCAACACGCGGACGTTTCCGTAGCGCAGGCCGGTGGAATCTGATAGAATGTGTTCGAAGGGCGCGGTGGCTCGGTGGTTTCGGGCGCCGGGACGCGCGAATACCATGGCTGATGCGACAACATATGCTCGGTGGGGCGATTCATGCAGATAAACTCGGAGCTGTTGGACGAGATCCTCTCAGAGGTGGAAAGGCCCATCCGTTACGTGGACGGTGAGTGGAATGCCGTGCATAAACGCCTCGACGACGTGGCCGTCAGGGTTTTGTTGGCTTTTCCCGACACGTATGAGGTTGGCATGTCCCACCTGGGCCTCAAGATCCTCTACTATATACTGAACCAACGGGACGACACCGCTTGCGAGAGAGCGTTCATGCCGTGGGTGGACATGCACGCCGCGATGAAGGCCAGGGGCGTTCCGTTGTACTCCCTCGAGTCGCATGTGCCCGCCAGTGAGTTCGACATCGTAGGCTTTAGCCTGCAGTACGAGCTATCGTACACTAATGTCCTTGCGATGCTGGACCTCGCGGGAATTCCGGCCCGTGCAAGCGCCAGGGGGGAGCGAGATCCCCTCGTTATCGCCGGAGGCCCGTGCGCGTACAACCCTGAGCCTGTGGCGCCGTTTTTCGACGCCGTCCTGCTCGGGGAGGGCGAGGAGGCCGTGGGCGAGATCGTCGACGAGTACAAGCGCAGCAAGAGAGAGGGGCTTTCGAGGCGGGCAACTTTGGAAGCCCTCGCGCGGGTTCCCGGCGTTTACGTGCCTTCTCTCTACGACGTTGAGTACCGGGCGGACGGCAAGATCGCGAGGATAGTCCCGACGAGCCCGGCCGCAGCCTACCCCGTGCGGAAGAGAGTCGTGAAAGACCTCGGCGCCGTGCCGTTTCCGGACAAGTTCGTCGTGCCTTTCGCCGAGGTGATCCACGACCGCATCATGCTCGAAGTCTTTCGTGGGTGCACCCACGGGTGCAGGTTCTGCCAAGCGGGCATGGTGTACCGGCCTGTGAGGGAGAGAGACCTCGACGACCTTTGCGAGCTCGCGGGGCGACTCGTCACGAACACGGGCTACGAGGAGATATCGCTGATGTCGCTCTCCAGCGCGGATTACTCGCGCATTCGCGAGCTTGTGTCAAGTCTCCTGGAACGCTATTCCGGGTCGGGCGTTGCAGTTTCGCTCCCGTCGCTTCGGGTTGATTCGTTTTCCGTCGATCTCGCAAAGGAGGTGGAGAGAGGAAGGAAGAGCGGGCTGACTTTCGCTCCCGAGGCGGGGACGCAGAGGCTCAGGGACGTTATAAACAAGGGCGTGACCCGCGATGACCTGATTGATGCGGCAAGGGCAGCCTTCGCGGCAGGGTGGCAAAACCTGAAGCTCTATTTCATGATTGGGTTGCCGACTGAGACCGATGAGGACCTGGCGGGCATCGTCGATCTTGCCAAGGAGGTCTTGGCGTGCGGCAGGGAGGAGCTCAGGCGTGCGGGCGCAGCGCGCTCGCCCCAGGTTACCGTGAGCGTGTCATCATTTGTCCCGAAAGCCCACACGCCGTTTCAGTGGCACCCTCAGTGTCCAATGGAGGAGCTTGAGGCGAAGCAGGCTTACCTCAAGCGGCACCTTCGTGGGAAAGGTCTCAAGCTTGCGTGGCACGACGTCAGGGCGAGTTTCCTAGAGGCCGTGTTCTCAAGAGGTGACAGGCGGCTCGCACCTGTCCTTGAGGAGGCGGTCGCGCTCGGGTGCAGGTTTGACGCTTGGCACGAGGAACTCCGTTTCGAGAAGTGGCAGGAGGCCTTCGCGAGGTCTTGTGTGGACCCGAGGTTTTACGCGAACACGCATTGGGCATACGACGACGTGTTGCCGTGGGATCATCTCACCGCAGGTGTGACAAAAGAGTACCTCGTGTCGGAGTCCAAGAGAGCGGCTGAGGGCGTCGCAACCCCCGATTGCCGGCTCGGGAGGTGCGTGAAGTGCGGGGTTTGTCCCGAACTCAGGGTTGCCCCGCGCATCCTCGCGCGGCCTGTTGAGGGGGTGTCTTAGGCTCGATGGTTAGTGCTGCCGTCTCTCCGCCGGGCAAGCCGCAGGCCACCTGCAGGCTCAGACTGACAAAGAAGGGCCCCGCGCGTTTCATGTCACATCTTGACTTCATTCGCGCGGTCGAAAGGGCCGTCCGCAGGGCCGCTCTACCGGTGGCCCTCACAGAGGGGTTCCATCCACATCCGCGTATGTCTTTTTCGCCGGCGCTGCCGGTCGGGGTCGAGAGCGAGTGCGAGTTGGTGGATGTGGAGCTGCGCGAAAGGGTGGGCGCAGACGAGGTGAAGGAAAGGCTTGAACCCTTGCTGCCGGATGGGCTCCGCTTGATGTGGTGCATGGTGCTTCCTTTCGGAGAACCCCCTCTTAGCTCCGTGATCCGCGCGGCCTCCTACGAGATGGTTTTTGAGTGCGGCGACGGCATAGCGTCTCAGGATGCCGTCGAGGCCGCGATCGAGGGATTCGTCCGGGCGGACTCCGTTCGGGTCATCCGCACGACGCCCAAGGGCACAAAGGAGGTCAACATACGACCCTTGGTCTACGCTCTCGGCGTCGACCAGAGGGACGGAGCGGCGCATGTCCGGATGCTGGCGGCGGCCGGACCAGCGGGGCACGTCCGGCCCGACGACGTGGCGCGTGAGATAGCGCGCCGCGCAGGTCTCGGGCGCGCGTGCGCCCGGGCAAGGATAGTGCGAAAGGACTTTTATGTGGAGAGGAATGGGGAGCTCGTCCCATTCCCACGCGAATGAACCCGACGGGCAGGCGACTGTCGCATGCCTCGCGTGCCCGTCCTGGCCCTCCCCACAGGGGAGTTATGTCGAGGAGTGAAAATGATATGGTAAAGCAAATAGTGGTGAATGTGCGGCCGGGCGAGACTCGAGCCGCTGTCATAGAGAACGGGCACCTGGTCGAGATCCAGATCGAACGCCAGGCGCATCAGAGGTATGTCGGAAACATATATAAAGGCCGCGTGGAAAACGTGCTGCCGGGCATGCAAGCGGCCTTTGTCGACGTTGGGCTCGAACGCAACGCCTTCCTCTATGTGGAAGACGCGCTCAAGGCGAGAGAAGGCCAGTTCGATGACTTGGACGTAGAGGACATCAAGGCCCTTTCGATAAAGGACGTTCTTAAGGAAGGACAGGAGATAATCGTTCAGATCACGAAGGAGCCCATCGGCACGAAGGGCGCGCGGGTCGTCACCCAAGTCACCCTGCCCGGACGCAATGTCGTCTTGATGCCGACCGTAGACTACGTGGGCGTGAGCAGGAGGATATCCAATGATGAGGAGCGCGCCAGACTGAAGAAGCTTGCTACGAAGGCCAAACCCCGGGGCTGCGGTGTCATCGTGCGCACAGCTGCGGAGGGAAAGGACGAGAAGGAGATCACGCAGGAGATCGGGTTCCTTGTGAAGCTGTGGCGGCGCATCAAGATGAAGGCCCGCCGCACTCGGGCTCCCGCTCTCTTGCACCGCGATTACGATCTCATCTACCGCATAATGAGAGACCTCTTCTCAGAGGACGTGGACGAGTTCATCGTGGACGACGCCCACGAGTTTGAGAAGGCCAGGGACCTCTTGAATATCATGTCTCCTCAGCTCAAAGGGAAGTTGAAGTATTACGCCGAGGAGGAGCCGATATTCGACTACTACGGGATCGAGGAGGAGATCGAGAAGGCCCTTAGGCGGAGGGTATGGCTCTCGTGCGGCGGTTACCTGGTTTTCGACCACACCGAGGCCCTCACAAGCATCGACGTCAATACGGGCAGGTTCATAGGCACCACCAACCTGCAGGACACAGTGCTGAAGACAAACCTTGAGGCCGCAAGCGAGATCGCTCACCAACTGAGGCTGCGGAACATCGGAGGTATCATCGTAATCGACTTCATCGACATGGACTCCGAGGACGCACGGCAACAAGTGATAAGGAGGCTCGAGGAAGAGCTCCGGAAGGACAAGACCCGCGCCACAGTGCTGGGCTTCACGCACTTGGGACTCCTCGAGATGACGCGGAAGAAGACCCGTCCGGGGCTCGAGGACGTGCTGTCGCGCCCATGCCCGTACTGCGACGGGCGTGGCCGTGTGCTATCTGAGGAGACGCTCGCGCTACGAGCGGAGAAGGAGATAAGACGGATGGCAGCGAGACAGGCCGAGGAAGCGATGCTCGTGTCGCTGCATCCAAGCGTTGCGGCGCTCTTGATAGGCCAGGGGGGCGCGAATCTCTCCAGGATAGAGCAGGAAACAGGCAAGGTCATTTACGTCAAAGGGAATCCCGCGCTTCACATCGAGGATATGGACGTAGTGATCACCGGGACCCGCGAGGAGGTCGAGAAGCGCGCACTTCCAGTGAGCGTTGGGGACGTGCTCGAGGTGGAGGTCCAGGAGCCGCATGCCTCGAACCCCAGTAACGGCATAACACGCATCGACGGATACATCGTGGACATCGATGGTGGCGGAAAGCTTGTCGGCAAGAGGATCAAGGTTGAGATAGCCAAGGTGTTTCGAACCTATGCGCGCGCGAAGCCCCGGGATCTCGCGGGTGGAGGCCCCGGTGCGAGCGCTGGCCTTGGGGAGGCGAGTGCGCAAGCCGGCTCCGCGAACCGTGGCGCATGAGGACGCGAGGTCACACGAGGCGCGTCGCATTTGACACCGCGGAGCGGCGTGTGGTAGACTAGGCTCTGTGGGCGCGTGTCGCCATGCCGCTCGGGACGGGCTTTCGAGCAAAACGCGCAGAACGCCAAGGCGCGTGCCTGTTCCCGGCGAGTCGAAGCGAGAGGAGCGCGAAAGTCGGGATGTATGCGGTAGTCGAGACCGGTGGCAAGCAATACTGCGTGCGCGAGGGCGATACCCTGCGCGTCGAGAAACTCGGCCAGAAACCTGGGGAGACCGTGGAGTTCGATCGTATCCTTTTGGTCGCCGACGACGAGGGCGTCGTCAAGATCGGAACCCCGGTTGTGCCGGGAGCGAAGGTCGTCGCCAAGGTCGTTTCCGAGGGGAAGTCTCGTAAGCTGTTGGTCTTCAAGTACAAGGCGAAGAAGAACTACAGAAGGCGCTACGGTCACAGGCAGCCATTCACAGAAGTCTGCATTCAACGCATCCTGCCCGAGGCCTCCGCGGTGGGTCAGGATGTCTCACAGAGCCCTTCTGATGGCGAGGAGGTGTGATGCATGGCTCACAAGAAAGGCGTAGGCAGCTCGAGAAACGGGCGCGATTCGAGGTCGAAAAGGCTGGGCGTGAAGGAGCATGCGGGCGAGCTCGTTCCCGCGGGCAGCATCCTCGTCCGGCAGCGAGGCACCAGGATTCGACCGGGTGCGAACGTGGGAGTGGGCGGTGACGACACCCTCTACGCCAAGGTTAGCGGGCGCGTGTCGTACGAGCGTTGTGGAAAGGACGCCAAGCGCGTTAGCGTGTACCCCGTAGAGGCCGCTGGTTCATAGGCTCGCGGGGTCCGTGACTCGCGGCCAGATTGCGGTGGCGGCGGCATAGGAGCCTGCTGCGTTGCCGCGAACGGGACGCGTCGCGTCCGAGGCTGCGCGGGTGTGGTTCCAGTGGTTCCGGGTGAAGGTGAAAACCCTCCGCAGGCAGGTGGTGAGGCCTGCGGAGGGTTTTCGTTAGGCATCGGCGGGCGTGGGTTGAGAAGGGAAAGCGGGAAAGGCGTCGAACACAAGAACCGCGAGCCGAGTTCCCGGAGGGGCTTCGCCTGGTGAGTAGTCGCCGCGGGTCGTGCAGTGGGGCTTCGTGTGAGGCGGCTGGGGAAAGATATCCCTGGGGTGAACCGCATGTTCGTGGACATCGCAAGGATCTACGTCAAGGCCGGCGACGGCGGAAGGGGTGCGGTGAGCTTCCGCCGCGAGAAGTACGTTCCTGCAGGCGGCCCCGACGGCGGTGACGGAGGCGATGGCGGAGACGTCATTGTCCAGGCGGACGGCTCGATGAACACCCTCATGGACCTCCGTCACAAGACGCACTATCGGGCCGAAAACGGGCACCCAGGCGCGGGTGCCAACAAACATGGCAGGAACGGGGCCAACGAGATCATCAAGGTGCCACCGGGGACGGTGGTGCGAGACGCCGCGACAGGGGAGGTCCTCGCGGATCTCGTATCCGCCGGGCAGGTCGCCGTTGTCGCGAAAGGCGGCAGAGGCGGCCGAGGAAACGCGAGGTTCGCCACACCGCGTCGGCAGACGCCGCGTTACGCGCAACCAGGGACGCCAGGCGAGGAGAGGTGGCTCGAGCTGGAACTCAAGCTCCTCGCGGATGTGGGACTCGTGGGGCTGCCGAACGTGGGCAAGTCCACTCTGATATCAAGGATATCGGCGGCAAGGCCGAACATTGCAGATTACCCTTTCACCACGCTCGTTCCGAACTTGGGCGTGGTGGACGTGGGGGATGGCAGGAGTTTCGTCGTGGCGGACGTTCCCGGGCTCATTGAGGGTGCGCACGCTGGGGCGGGCCTGGGCCATGAGTTCCTAAGGCATGTGGAACGCACGCGCGTTCTCGTCCATGTTCTCGACCTCGCAGCGCCGGACCGGGACCCAGTCGGCGACTTCGAGATCGTGCAAAATGAGCTCCGGCTGTACAGTCCGGACCTTGCGGCGCGTCCGATGGTTGTCGCGGCGAACAAGATAGACGTGCCTGAGGCAAGAGGTCGGCTGGGGAGGGTCCTCGAGACGTTGGGGTCCCGCGGAATCCGCGTATACGCGATTTCTGCGGTAACCGGGGAGGGCGTGCGTGAACTCGTGTCCGCCCTGGCTGATTTCGCCTGTTCTGGCAAGGGGGGCGGAGAGGAGGGCGAGTCGTGACTAGGGGCGACGAATCTCCGGGCGGAGGACTAGGACGCCCGAAAAGGCTGGGCATCATGGGCGGCACGTTTGATCCGATACACTACGGTCACCTTGTGACAGCCGAAGTTGCAAGGGCCAAGTTTGGCCTTGACGTGGTGGTGTTCGTGCCGTCGGGTGAACCGCCTCACAAGCGCGGGGTCCGGATATCCCCAGGCAGGGACCGCTACATGATGACCGTCCTCGCGACCGCGACGAACCCTTACTTTGAGGTGTCAAGGGTCGAGCTGGATCGCCCGGGGCCCTCATATACGGTGGACACTGTCAGGGAGTTCCGCGCGAAGCACGGGCCGGATACGGATCTCTATTTCATCACTGGCGCCGATGCCGCGCTCGAGATATTCACATGGAAGGACGCCCACGACCTGCTCAAGATGTGTGCGTTCATAGCGGCGACGAGGCCGGGCTATTGTACGAGCCGCCTTGAGGCGGAGCTCGAGCGTGCCCGGGCTATTTCCGATCACGGGGTGTTCGTGCTCGAGGTGCCCGCGCTTGCCATATCGTCCTCGGATATAAGGGCACGCGTAAGGAATGGAGACCCCATCCGCTATCTTCTGCCTGAAAGCGTGGAAAACTACATCAGGAAGGCCGGGCTGTATCTCTGAGCGTCCGGGCCGGGTCTATGGCGTGCAAAGTCCGTCTGCGGGCGTTTACAGCAACCGGTATGGGTGGTATAATAAGTTTGGTGACGCGCAGAAGCTGGGGAATCTAGGAGTTGGAGGTCAGGCTGGGTGCGCTAAGGCCACGTGCGCACGCAGGCCACGGCCGGCGTGCATACTCAAGTGAAAACTCCTGCCAGATCATAGCGTAGTCTTGCGGGTTTCCGTGGTTCAGGTCTTTCCGTAGGCGGAATCCGATCGGAGGCAGTCAAAGCCTATACGTAGCACAGCGGCCGTTGGTTGGCTGTGACGAGCTTGCCGGCCGCGCCACGATCTGAATAGAATGTGCGGATGGAGAACCAAGGTATCTTGCAGCCTTGGTTTTTCTTTCATAATAAAGCGGAGGTGGTACGCGGTGACAAAGACCCTGTACGTGGGGAACTTGCCCTGGGCCGTGACAGAGGAGGACCTTGCCGAGGCGTTCAGGGCGGTGGCGGATGTCAAGGGCAGCAGAGTGATTACGGACAGAGAGACAGGGAGGTCAAGGGGTTTCGGCTTCGTAGAGGTCGAGGATGAGGATGTCGAGCGCGTGGTTGCGGCCATGAACGGTGCTGACATCGGCGGAAGACAGATCATCGTGAACGAGGCGAGGCCGCGTCAGCCAAGATACTGATAGGGCGCGGCGGTTTTTCGACCTGCGTGAAGGTAGGTCCGCGCGACGCGGTACGGCAGGTGGCCATAGGGAGCCCGGGTATTTCCTCGTGCTTCAAGCTGAGCCGGAGCGAATGGGAGGCGGGCAAGCATAGACCCACTATCCGTAGCTGAGATGGCCCGTGCGGCTGCAGAGGGCAAGAAAGCCCAGGACGTGTTGGTCCTGGACGTCCGGGAACTGACTATAATAGCAGATTACTTCGTGATAGCGAGCGGGACGTCCCGCACGCAGGTGAAGGCTATTGCTGATGCGGTGTTGAACGAGCTTAAGGAGCAGGGTATCCTGCCGAGGCATAGGGAAGGGTCCGTCGAGGGTGGCTGGATAATCCTCGACTATGCTGACACGGTGGTCCATGTGTTTCATGCCCGGGAGAGAGAGTATTACGATCTGGAGCGCCTGTACAGGGGCGCGCGGATTGTTGAAGGCCGGGCAGGGCAAGGTCTTGATGGCGTGTGCGCCGAGCGGCGCGAGGCTCGGCGGTCTTGACTTGGCCGGGATGGTTTGTTATAATCGCAGTGAACCGCATGACGCGCAACGCGGTTCGATGGTCGTGATGAGGCATCAAGTGTCTGGGGACGTAGCTCAGTTGGGAGAGCGCGTGAATGGCATTCACGAGGTCGTGGGTTCGATTCCCATCGTCTCCACCACTTTTTTTGACTGATTGGGGGCAGCGATTCTTCGCGGAACGCTGGTCTCGATGAAACCTAAGAGACGCCCTCCGCCTCCGTAGGCGGAGGGCGTTGCCGTCTTGAGAATCACCCACGGTGTCACCCCGAAACCGCCTTGGTGGGCTAGTCCGGCACCAGAGGAACTTTCTGCCGCACATGGAACATTTATGGTAACTGCGGAGACAAGCTGGGGGGAGTGATCCAGTGTTCGACTTATCAAGGCGGCAGAGGTTTGTGTTGTGCGTGGTGGCCTTCGCGCTTTGCGCAGGCGCAGTCGTGCTCGTCACTAGGCGCCTTTCTGAAAACGATGTCGTGGTGATTCCGGGCGCGGTGACAGAACCCCGCGCGACCAGCAGCGTGGAGGCAGCAGAGAGAGGTGAGGCCACAGGCGATTGCTCTCAGGAACATGAGGTGACCGTACACGTATGCGGAGGGGTCGTGAAGCCTGGTGTCTATACGCTTCCCCGCGGGTCTCGCGTGGCCGACGCCGTGAAGGCAGCGGGAGGGCTTGCTCCTGATGCGCGGGCCGAGCTAGTGAACATGGCTATGGTGTTGTCCGACTCCTCACAGGTGTACGTTCCAGTAAAACCCCGCGAGCAGCCCGGCGTGAGCACGAGCCCGACCGAAGGTCCTGCCCAGACGCACGCCGACCCCGCGAGTGCGCCAGGGGGCGGTCGCGGCCGCGTCAACATCAACACGGCCGGTCTCACCGAGCTGGATGCGCTTCCCGGCATAGGCCCGGTCCTTGCCCAGAAGATAGTTGATTACCGCAACGCCCTGGGAAGGTTTGAACGCCCGGAGCAACTCTTGGACGTGCCAGGGATCGGTGCGAAGAAGTACGAGGCTTTGAAGG
The DNA here is from genome assembly GCA_012842395.1 of Bacillota bacterium. NCBI lineage: Bacteria > Bacillati > Bacillota > Bacillota bacterium. Next base: position 121,370 of record DUSX01000004.1, on the reverse strand, counting down.
ACTTCGTCACCGTGTACTGACGGGCGCCTCGAGGTGTCCGAGCTGGCGGCGCGCCGCCACGTGTCGAGGGTACCGGCCTAGAAGCGGGTTGGGTGCGACGGGGGCACGAGACAGTGGAGCAAGCTGCGGTCATCCGGTGTACGCTCGTTCTATTCGGTTCCGGTGCGGTGATGATGAAGGCATGGGGGCCGACTGCCCTCCTCGGCCCGGCATCCCTGCTGGTAACGGCCGGAATCTTAGCTTGGCGTGACCGACGGGCCGCACGAAGACCGTGGCAGCGATTCCGGGGCGGTGCAGCGCCGCGTCCTGGCTCCAAGAACCTTGCGTTGTGGGCCTTTGTGTTTCTGGCTGGAATGGTATCCATGGCGATGGCCTCGTGGGAACGGGAGCCTGACCGCATTGTGCGCGACCTCGGCCGCGCTGCGAGGGCGACCTTTGCGGGCGTCATCGACGGAGTCCCCGACGAGACGTCGGACGGGCGATGGCGCGGCGTGGTCAGGGTTCGGTCGGTAAACGGTCATCCGGGAGCCTCCGGCGCCAAGCTGCTCCTAGTCGTAAACTGTAACGAGGACCTTCGGGCCCGCCTGCTGCCAGGTGCTGTGGTGGAGGTCTCGGGACGGTTCTATCCTCCGCAACCTCCCGCGAACCCAGGTGAGCGCGACACGAGAACCGCGCTCGCCTGCAAAGGCGTCTCGGGGACGCTGTACGTCGCCAGCTCCCGCGAAGTGTCTGTTCGGCCGGGTCGCCGTTTCGGGGCGGCCACGGTGGCAGCAGACGTGCGTCGGCGCATGATCGCGGTGACACGCGCCACTTTGCCCCAGCCGCAAGCGGAGCTTCTCTCAGCGATGCTGTTCGGGAGCGCTCCGGAGGGCATGCAGGTTGAGGCGCAGGCCACTGGTACCGCGCATCTCTTTTCCGTGTCCGGCTTGCACGTCGGGCTAGTGGCTGCGGTCCTGTGGGGCATTCTCGCAATCCTGGGCGTTCGCGGGCGCGTTGCTCTTATCTGCGCTGTAGGGGGCGGCTGGTTGTACGCGGTCGCATGCGGCATGCGCCCGTCCGCGGTGCGGGCCGCCCTGATGCTCTCGTGTGCGGGCGCCGCGGCGCTGAGGAAACGCCGCCCAAGCGCCCGTGGTGCCCTGTATCTGAGTGGCCTTGTGATGGCAGGGCGGAATCCCTTTGTGATCTTCGATCCAGGGGCCCAAATGTCTTTCGCATCGGTCCTCGGCATCCTGCAGCTTTCACCCCGGTTCAGGCGCATGTTTGCGAGACTCCCAGGCTGGCTCGCAGATACCGTTGCGGCGTCGCTTGCGGCTCAGGTCGGTGTGGCGCCGCTTGTAGCTTGGTACTTCGGCCGGGTGTCCCTCATCGGCATCATCGCAAATGTGCCGTGCGTTGCTCTTGCGGGGGTAGCGGTCGTCGCGGGTTTCGTCGCGGCCCTCGTCGGGACGGTCTGCCTTCCGGTGGCGGTCGTCCTGAACGCCGGAAACTCACTCGTTCTGCTCGCGCTGGAGCGGTTGATACAGACGCTTGGGCGCGTGCCGTTCGCGTCTTTGCCTGTGGCCCAGCCCCCTCTCTGGGCCGTGCTGTGCCTATATCTCTCGATGTTCGTGGCCGACGGCCCCAGGCGTCTGCGGCGCGCGGTCGCTTTGCGCCGGCGCCATCTTGTGGTGCTCGGGTTGGCCACCGCCGCCGTCTTGATGTGGGTCGCGGTCCTGAGGCCGGGAGCGCTCGAGATCGTGTTCCTGTCAGTCGGCCAGGGCGACTCGAGCTTCATCCGCACCCCTGCTGGTCGGACCATGCTGGTTGACGCCGGAGGCTCCCTTGCCCCAACAGGGCGTGACCCTGGCGCCGACACGGTCGTGCCGTATCTGGAACGTCGCGGCGTCAGGCGTCTAGACGTCGTTGTCGCCACGCACCCACACCAGGATCACATCGGCGGACTTTTCGAAGTGCTCAGGCGCCTTGATGTAGGTGTTTTGCTGAGACCTCGGCTCCCAGAGGGACTGAGGCCGGAGCTCGACGTGCGGTTGGCAGACGCTGCGCAGGCTAGGAGCGTCCCGGTCGTCGAAGTCGCCCAGGGAGGCCGTGTGGACCTGGGCGATGGCGTCACCATAGATATCCTCTGCCCGTCCAGACTCAGTCCGGGCACTGCGGTTCAAGACCTCAACGACCTCTCCGTCGTGATGATGATGAGGTTCGCGAACACGAGGGTTCTTCTGACGGGAGATGCCGGCCCGGAGGTCCTCTCGGCGCTCGTGGAGGCCTCCTGGGACCTTGACGCTGACATCCTCAAGGTCCCGCACCATGGGGCGTCGGCCGCGTGCCCCCCGCTGTTCCTCCGGGCCGTATCCCCGTCTTGGGCCGTCATATCGGTTGGTCCCAACGACTTCGGACACCCCGCGCGCGACACCCTGCAGTTGCTGTCCGGGGGTGCTGTCACCACGCTGAGGACAGACATAAACGGCGCGGTGACCGCGCGCGTGTGTGGCAGAAGGCTGAGGGTCATTCCCATGCGACGATGAGGTGACAAGGTCTCTTACAGGAAAGGTTCAGCTATGGCAGGAATGACGAATTTTGGGGAGAATTTTATAAGTCCGCCAGGAAAGTGGCGGGGAGGGCGAGCCGCGTCATACGGCTGTCCCGGCATGCCCAGACTGACGGGCGACAGAGGAGGGTCAAAAGGAGGTGAGAGTGGGCTCTTCCGACCTTGCATGGTTGTCAAAGCGCAAATGATGATGGAAAGGGTCCGAACGACGCCTGAGGGCGGGACAACGAGCATGAAAGGGGGGATTCCCCGGTGCGCGCGGTGAGGCGCGTCGCTTCGGGGGAACCGGTTGAAACGAGTTGTTGTCAGCGTTATAAGCCTCAGCCTTCTCATCGTGCTTCTTGCGGGATTCTCGCCTGTGGCGGCAGGCTCCAAGGTTACGATAACGTTTTGGCACGGAATGGGGTCGGGCCTCGGGAAGGCCCTGGATGAGCTCGTCGCCCAGTTCCAAAAGCAGAATCCCGACATAGTCGTGAAGACCGAATACCAGGGGAGCTATAGCGCGCTCAACCAGAAGATAATGGCCGCGCTTGCTGCGAAGAAACCTCCCACGATGGCGCAGGCTTACGGCAACTGGGTGGCTGAATACGTCAAATCCGGCGCCGTGAAGCCGGTTGAAGACTTTTTCGCGGGGCCTGGTGGTCTTTCCAAGGAGGAAGTGGAGGATTTCTGGCCGGAGCTACGGGTCGGCTGCACGTTCAACGGCAAGATGTACACCCTGCCGTTCAACAAAAGCGTCGCCATCTACATTTACAATCTTACAGCTCTGAAGGAAGCCGGCCTTGAACCGCCCAAGACGTGGGAGGATCTTCTCATCGCCTCGAAGGCGACGACCGTGGTAAAGGACGGCAAGATCACGCGATATGGGATCGTGCTCAGGCCCAACGTTGACTACTTCGCCAACCTCCTCTTCACGAACGGCGGTCGGTATCTTGATGCAAGCGGCAAGAAAGCCGTCTTCAACAGCCCAGAGGGTGTCGAAGCCCTTCAGTTCATGGTGGACCTGCTTCACAAGTACAAGGTGGCTTACTATATCCCCGGCTACGCCGATGCCGACTTCGGGGCCGGCAGAACGTGCGGGTACTTCGCGACCTCGGCGAGTTACTCGTATACAGACCAGGCGGTCGGGAACAAGTTCGAGTGGGGCATAGGGCCGATTCCGTATAAGAAGACCCCGGCAGCGCCCGTAGCAGGAACGGACCTCGTAATGTTCGCCTCCGCCACCCCTGAGGAACAACAGGCCGCGTGGAAGTTCATGAAGTGGCTCACGAGCCCGACCCAGACTGCATACTGGGCGATCAACACCGGCTACATTCCCGTCAGGAAGTCCGCGCTCTACCTGCAGCAAATGAAGGACTGGATGGCCGCCAACCCCAGAAACGCTGCTAGTCTCAACGCGCTCAAGTACGCGGTAACCGACCCGAACATAGCGGAATGGCAGGACATCCGCGATATCATCAGCCAGGCGGTGGAAGAGGCGTTCCTCGCGAAGGCCACTCCCAAACAGGCTTTGGACAAGGCGGCCGAGAAAGTCAACGCTCTGCTAGCCAAGTAGCTCTTGTCTCGTGTCACTGAGGTACACGGCAAGGCATGCGGGCGGGTGGTCCGGGGCAGCTATGCGGGGCTTGCCCCGGACCCTTGTCCGGTGCACATGCGGGAAGGAGGAGGACCCGTGATCCGCGGAAGAAAGCTCCTGTGGTCCGCGATCATATGCGTTCTTGCTGCGGTGGCGACGGCCTCAGGCCAGGTCTCGGCGCAGGATGGGGAGTGGGACTTCTACTTCGGGTACATCCACTCTCATACGTCGTACTCCGACGGTGAGCTGACTCCGGAGGAGGCTTACGCTTACGCGAGGGACGTCGCGGGTCTCGACTTTCTGGGGATCACTGAGCATGGTTACTACATGGTCGAGAACCCTCATCACTGGGAAGCGCTTGTGGAGGCGGCGAAGAGTTTTACGGAACCAGGCAGGTTCGTTGCCTTCAGAGGGACCGAGTGGACGCACGGGGCTGGACACATATCCATCATTGAAGCCCCCGAGCCTTGCTCCCGCGACGTTCAGGTGACTTTTGACGATCTCATCGGGTGGATGAGCGAGAACAAAGGCATAGCGAGTTTCAACCACCCCCAAAGAAACGAGCAGGGGAACTGGGATGACTTCAAGTACTCGCTTGAGGGCAACAAGACCATAAGGCTTCTCGAAGTCGGCTCCGGGCCGTATCCGGGGAACACCAAGTATGAGGCGTCATACGTTCGCGCCCTGGACCGGGGATGGCATCTCGGAGCCATCAACAGCCAGGACAATCACAGAGCCGATTGGGGCACGGCGACGGACGCGAGGACCGGCGTGGTGGCGCGCGCTCTCACGCGTGAGGACCTCATGGAAGCGCTCCGGGCGATGCGCACCTACTCAACCGAAGACAAGAACGTTCGCGTGCGGTTCGCTGCCGAAGGGCAGTGGATGGGGTCGACCCTCCCTCTTGGGCCTGCCGAGTTCGTCATCGATGTGTCTGACCCGGATCCCGGCGACGCCGTGGAAAAGGCAGAGGTGGTCTCCAACCGTGGGACCGTGATCGCGACGCTGCCGGGTTCCGGCGACGAGGGTGCGTCGGGCGTGCCCTTCCACCGGACGCTGCGCATTACGCCCAAGGATGGGTACAACTGGTATTACCTGCGGATCGAGCAAAAGGACAAAGATGTGGTGGTCACAAGCCCGATCTGGATAAAGAGCCGGTCCGACCTCTTGATGGCTGACTTCCGGTTCGACGTTCCGCTTGCCAAGAAGGGCGCGACGGGGCACCTGCGCGGCGACGTGGTGAACCTCGGCGCAGGACCTGCGCCGGGCACAATTGTGGAGTTCGCGGCGGTGGCGGACGGCCAACGCATGCCCATCGGGGCGGTCAAGACAGACGTCGGCCCGGGTGCCACGGTGCCGGTCTCCCTCGAATGGGCGTGCCCGGTGAGCGGGGACGTCACCGTTGTGGCCACGGTCATCGACCCGTCCATGCCCGCGTATTCGGAGAACGCTTACTCGATTGAACTCCACGTGCTTCCTGAAGCGTTACCCAGGGTCGTGGTGGACGAGGGTCACAATAACCGTGCGAGTGGTTTCGCAGGCAGTTTCCTGGACGCGCTGGCGTCGAACGGGTACGAGGGAGTGCTGTGCCAGGGAAGGATCACACCCGAGAGCCTGAGGGGAACGTCGATCCTCATCATCGCGAATCCCGAGCCGGGTATCGCGCTCACCCCGACCACCTTTGATGAATCCGAGCTCGCCGCGGTGCGCGAGTTCGTGACGAGCGGGGGCTCGTTGGTGCTTGCGGGCTCGTCGGACGCTGAAGACCCCGAGCGTGACGTGGATCAGCTCAATGCGATATTGACGGCGCTTGGCTGTTCGATGAGGTTCTCGGACGACGAGGTCCGGGAGAAAGGAGAGGGTTCAGCGTTCGGCTCAACGGCCACGTGCATCCTCACCGCCGATGGCGAGAGGCTTCTTGGCCCGGTGTCTCTGCCGGTGCGCATGAGCCAGGGATGCTCGATCGCTGATGACGCGTTCGGCACTCTCAATGCGAGTGATGGGGTCGTGGTCCTCGCGGTCGGGGCCGATGAGGCGTGCAGCGTGGACACGAACGGAAAGGGTTCATGGCACGCGTACACGTCTCGCCCGGTGGTGTGTGCCTCGGAAGACGTCGGCAAGGGCCGGGTGGTCGCCATGGGCGCGCCGCTATATTCGGCCTACGACTTTCGTCCGGACCTCGGCAACGAAGAATTCATGTTGAAGCTCGTGGGATGGCTGGGATCAAGGTGACCGGCCGGCTCTGCCCCGCGGGCACATTGTGAAGGTGGTGCTTTGAGGTGGCGGTTCGACCGTCTCGATCTAAAGGCGCAGCCGCGCGGCGCAAGTACATTAGGGAGACGCTCACGGCTTACCTATATCTCCTGCCGTCTCTCGCGGTGCTCGTTACGTTCCACTTCGCGCCGGTATTCTACGCGTTTTACGTCAGCCTTCTCGACTGGAACTACATAAGCCCGAACCCGGAGTTCGTAGGGTTCGCGAACTACGCGGCGCTGCTCAAGGACAGCGACTTCGTGACATCGCTCCTGAACACGGTGTACTACGTCGTAGGCACTGTCCCCACGTCCATGGCAGTTGCGCTCGTTGTCGCCATCCTCCTCAACCAGAAGATCAGGGGGCTTGCCTGGTATCGCACGGTGTACTTCCTGCCGGTCATCACCGCTGCAAACGCAGTGGCGATCATCTGGTTCTGGATATACCATCCTGACTATTCGGGTCTTCTTAACGGCATTTTGGACAAGCTCGGCCTCCCCATTCAGTCATGGCTCTTGGACCCCAAATGGGCAATGCCCTGCATAATCCTGATGAGCATCTGGAAGGGGCTCGGATACAACGTCGTGATCTTCCTCGCGGGCCTGCAGAACATCTCCTCCGAGTACTACGAGGCGGCGCAGATCGACGGTGCCAGGGGCTGGTCGATCTTCAGATACATCACGTGGCCGCTCTTGTCACCGACCACGTTCTTCGTGCTCATCATCTCGGTGATCGGGTCCTTCCAGGTCTTCAGCCAGGTGTATGTGATGACCCGAGGCGGGCCTCTCAAGAGCACTCTCGTGGTGGTGTACTATCTGTACAAGGTGGGGTTCGAGGATTTCAAGATGGGTTACGCGTCCGCCATGGCGTACGCGCTTTTCGTGATCATCTTCGCCCTTACTCTCCTGCAGCGCAAGTATATAGGCTCGCGGGTTTACTACCAGTGAGAAGGAGACGTGTGTACCGATGAAGGATGAAACAGCAAGCCACGTGAGGACCAAGCATAGGCCAGGCGCGGCCGTCGCCCGCATCCTTCGGTCTGCCGGCATCCATGCTTTCCTGTTAGCGGGCGCCGTGATCATGCTCGCGCCGTTCGCGTGGATGATATCGACGTCGCTGAAGGACTACAGCGAGGTCTTCACCGTGCCGATCAGGTGGATACCGTCGCGCCTTGTATGGTCGAACTACGTGGATGCGTGGAACGAAGCGCCCTTCGCGAGGTACTTCTTCAACAGCGCGGTCGTGGCTACCGCGACCACAGTGGGTCAGCTCGTTTTCTCGGCGCTCGCGGCCTATGCCTTCGCGACCATGAACTTTTTCGGGCGTGAAGTCATCTTCACGCTCTTCCTCGGCACCATGATGATCCCAGACCAGATGACCCTGGTTCCAAACTACGTGCTCTTGTTCAGGCTGAACTGGATCGACACCTACTACGCGCTGATCGTGCCTTGGCTGGGGAGCGTGTTCAGCATATTCCTGATGCGCCAGTTCTTCCAGACGATCCCCAAGGAGCTTTACGACGCGGCTCAGATAGACGGGTGCTCGCGTTTTGGGTACCTGTGGCAAGTCATGGCGCCGCTCTCCCGTCCAGTGTTCATCACGTGCGGCCTGTTTACGTTCATCGGGAGCTGGAACGCTTTCCTTTGGCCGCTCATCGTGACGAACAGCGACCGAATGCGCACGATCCAGGTGGGGCTCTCCACGTTCATGCAGGAGCATGGCACTGTGCCGACCCTCTTGATGGCCGCATCCACGATGGCTATACTGCCTGTAGTGATCGGATTCTTCTTTGTGCAGCGTCAGTTCATCCAGGGGATCGCGCGGACGGGCTTGAAGAGCTGAAGCGACGTGTCGGCCGCAAGCAGCAAGCGCGAACCGGGCAGGAATGGAGCGATCAGGCGATGACCGCCGGGCCGGCTGACGTGATGGCGGACGTGAAATCCGGTAGGCTCAAACCCGTGTACCTCCTGTACGGAGAGGAGGAACACCTGCGAGACGAGGCTGTGCGGAAGCTCATCGATGCGTGCCTCGAGCCGGACACGCGTGACTTCAACCTTGCTGTCTTCAGGGCGGGGGAGACGGACGTTGAGTCCGTGATCGCAGCGCTCATGTCAGCCCCGGCGTTCGCCCCGAAGCGCGTCGTGGTGCTGCGTGGGTTCGACGAGCTCGGCGCAGAGGAGCAGAAGGCTGTTGTGAGCGCCACGCAAAGAATGCCGCGGACCAGCGTCGCCATCCTGGTGGCCGCCTCAGCTGACGAGAGAACGTGGGCTTGCAGAGCGGTGGCGCAGATGGGGATGGTCGTGCGGTACCGGCGCCTCTACGAAAGCGAGGCGACCTCGTGGCTCGCAGCACTGGCAAGGGAGCGCGGCGTGAACCTCAGGCCCGAGGCCAGCGAGTACCTGGTGCGAACCCTAGGCACGAGCGCCGCCAGGCTTGCCCAAGGCTTGGAAAAGGCGTGTGACTATGCGGGGATAGGCGCGGGAGGCAGCGCCGCAGCGCCGCCGCCTGGTGGTTCCGGCGCCCCACGCGCCGTCACGTTGGCACATGTGATGGCGGCGTCCGCGGGCGAGCCCGGCCTCGGTATATTCGACCTCGTGGATGCCATCGGGCAACGGGACACGCCGAAGGCGGTCGCCGCGGCACGTCGGCTCCTTGGTTTCGGTGAAGCGCCCGCGCGCATCCTCGGCATGGTCGCCCGGCAGATTCGCCTCATCATGCAAACGAAAACCCTGCAGGTCGAGGGCATGACACGGCAGGGCATCGCCGGTGTCACCCATCTGCAGGATTTCATGATACGCAAGTGCTTGGCCCAGGCCCGGAATTTCGACATCGAGGACCTTGAGGATGCACTCATCGCCCTGGCAGCGGCGGATGTGGACCTCAAGACGTCCGCTGCTCCGGAGAGCGTCGTTTTGGAAAAGCTCATCGTGCGCTTGTGCACTCACAGGGCGCGAGGCTGATGGGTCCACGCGCCCGTACCGTCTCCGGTGGGCCATCCACCCCGCGGCTTTGACGATCGCGCGGGGCGCCATGCCGTATTCGCCTGTTATTGCTCCGCCGCTGCTTCGTCTTTGGCCCCGACTGCCGCTACCAGTTTCTTAGCAAGCCTGGACTTCCGCCGCGCCGCTTGGTTCTTATGGATGACGCCCTTCTTTGCCGCCTTGTCAAGTGCGCTCATAGCCCTACGCAAGGCTATCTCGGCCGTGCCGGGGTCGCCCTGAGCGAGCTGCGCCTCGTACCTCTTGACCGCAGTTTTCACCGAGCTCTTCGTGGACGCGTTGCGGATGGCCCGCGCCCGGGCCGTCTTCACCCGCTTCGCCGCTGACTTGATGTTAGGCAAACGCTTCAACCTCCTTGCAACTTCGCGGATCACGAGACCAATTCTACCATGAGCGCCGCCCAACTGCAACAGGTGGGCAAGGCTCGCGCGGACTCGGACCACGACGGATACTGAGGTGTTCCCCTGGGAAAGATACGACACAGGCAGGACCCCATATCGGGTCAGTGTGGTGGTTGGGAGGTGCTCTTCGGAGCCGCAACGAGGTTCCTGGCGTGTGCCTTCGTCATCCTGAGCTTGAGCTATGTGATGCCGGGCTTTTCGGCAGGCGGTTTCTCGGGCGCGATCCCGACCGCCCTCGGCGCTGCTGCAGCGGGCTACGTCGTAGAGAAGTCGCTCAAGCGGCCGCCATCTGCCAAGGTACGTGCGGTCGTGGGGTTCTTGACGTGTGCGGCTGCCACCTATCTCGCCCAGTTCGCCGTTCCTGGAATGGCGGTGTCTCCAGAGGGAGCGGTCATTGCCGGCGCGGCCGTCGGGTTCATCGATTTCCTCGTTCCTCTCGAGGCCCGCTGAGTTGGCGCACCGCGAGCCGGGCAACGGCGCCCGTGGTCGGGTCCACTGTGTAAATCGCCGAATTTGGGAGTGATGATGAGTGCGGCTGTCTGGGAAGAGAAGCCTACGCGTGATACGGGGACTCGGTCCGCGCGTCCGGCGCAGGGACGACGCACCACCGTCAAAGGACGAGCCGCAGGGTCCCACCTGGAACGGCTTCAGCGTGCGCACGGATCTCGCGGTCGAGGCGCGCGAGTTCCTGGCGCGCAGGACGGGAGGAGAGATCCCCGGGGTCCTCTCAGAGACTGAAAGAACCAGGTACGCGACGATAACCCGGGTCAAAGTCGTCACGGAGGAAGCCGCGCGGGCCCTTGGCAAGGTGCAGGGTAATTACGTTACCATAGAGTCCCCGCACCTTCGGAGCCGGAGCAAGGAGGTACAGGAGGAACTCGCGCAGACCTTTGCACGGGAATTCTCAAGGCTCGCACCCTTGGCGCCGAACGCGACCGTGCTCGTGGCGGGCCTTGGCAACTGGCAGGCCACCCCGGACGCCCTCGGCCCAAGGACTGTGGAGTACCTCACTATTACCAGGCACCTTCACGGCCTGGTCCCTCCCGAGCTCCGCGGGGGCATGCGGCCGGTTTGCGCCATCGCCCCCGGCGTGCTGGGGCTCACGGGTATCGAGACCGGGGAGATAATCAAGGGGATCGTGAGCAACGTCAGGCCCGACTTCGTTGTGGTTGTGGACGCGCTTGCGTCCATGTCAACCAGCCGGCTCGGGACGACAATTCAGATGGGTGATACGGGGATCAGGCCCGGGTCGGGCGTCGGTAACAAGCGACTTGGGATCACCAGAGAGAGCCTGGGCGTCCCAGTGATCGCCATCGGCGTCCCCACGGTGGTGGCAGCGGAGACGATCGCACTCGACGCCATGGAGTTCATGCAGGGCGGCACAGCGCACCCAGGAGGACCGGGGGCGCCCCCTCAACCGGCGCCGGGCCTGGCAGAGAGGAGGCAGTTTCTCAGGCAGGCGTTGGCCCCGTACTTCGGTGCGCTCGTGGTCACGCCCAAGGAGATCGATGACCTCGTTGAGGACCTCGCCACGGTCGTGGCAGGGGGTCTTAACGCGGCGCTTCACCCGTCCATGGATTGGGACCGGATACTCGCGTACCTTTCGGGCTGACACCGGACTGGCGGTTAGGTGACACAATGGACCGGTGCGAGTCTAAATCCCCCATCCCGGTCATATATATGAGCTAAGCAGGCAGGGCTTGCTCTGGGTCGGCTGGACAGGCAAGCTTGGCGACCGAGGCCGGGAAAGCGGGGTACGTTGGATGGGGTCCATGTGGAGGAATCGTAGGTGGTCCTTGAGCAGGCGAGGCTGGTCCAAGGCTCGGCCGGTTGCGGGCGCGCACGGCACGGCGAAGCCGTGGGGCCCCGCTTTTCTGTACTCGGCTGTGCTGCTTCTGGGCATCGGCGTGGGTTTGGCAGGTTTCCTGGAGATCAGGACCGCCCCATCGGGCGGAAACGTCCTTCCGGCGTTGAGCGGCTTTCTGCTTGAAGGTGAGCGAAGGATCGCAGAGGGAACGCGGGCTGCGGTTCGCGGCATAGCTCCAGACGGCCTCGTTGGGAGCGCCATTCCGATGTTCGCCCGAATCCGCCCGAACGGCGCCGCGACCGCACGCGATGCGGCGAGCTCGGCCATCCGCTCTCTCTTGCTGACGCTTTCGCAGGCAGACATAAAGGACCCAAGCACGTTTCTCACGATCGGAATCGCTGGATTCAGGGTGCCGTCGGAGGCGGTCCCGGTGGCGTCGCGAGCTGGCGCCGACGCGGTTCAAGACCGTGGCACAGGGCCTGGGACCACAGGCACCCCGGCGCTTGAAGGGGGCCTCGCGCCCGACGAGGGCAGCACGCTCGAACACCCGCCGTCAGGCGGACCGTCGGGCCAGGTTCGGCCGCAGCAACCCGTGCAGCCTCCGGTCGTGGTTCCGCGCCCGGCGCCCTCCGGAACTGAAACCGAGCAGGAGCGGCGGATCGCGACCCGGAGCTGGGGCGACAAACCGCTTGTCTTCATCTACCATTCTCACAGCTCCGAGTCATATCGGCTCACCTCCGGGGCTGACCACGTGTGGGGCAGTGAGGAAGGCGTGATCGCCGTGGGTGCCGCGCTCGCGAAGGCCCTTTCTGAGAAGTACAACATTCCCGTGGTCCATTCCCGGAAGATTCATGACTATCCAGTCTGGAGGGACGCGTACACCAACTCGTACAAGACCGTATCCGAGGCCCTTCAGAAGTACCCTACGATCGAGATGGTCTTCGACGTGCACCGGGACGCAGGGACGAGCCGGCTCTCCAGTCCGGCCACGGTGGAGATAGGCGGCCGGAGGGCGGCGAGGGTGTTCATCGTCGTGACGACCGACCGCTTTGGGCTTCCTCACCCGAATTGGCGCGAGAATCTGGCTTTTGCCTATCAGCTCAACGCGAAGATGGATGAGATGTACCCTGGCCTCTCCAGAGGGATCAATGTGCGCGACGACGCCAGGTGGAACCAGCACGTACACAACAGGGCGGTCATCCTGGAAATCGGCTGCGAGCAAAACACCAGGCAGGAAGCGGAGTCGGCCGCGGTGCTCCTTGCCGACGTGATCGCGTCAGTGTTGGAGGACATCCAGAGATGAGGCGGAGCAGCGTCGTCCGGGCGGCCGGGCTTGCGGTGTGCGTCGCACTCCTCGGTGTCGCGTCTGCCTGCGGGCTTTACCTCGTGGAGAAGGCCGAGAACGACATCACCGGGTTGGACAGGCCGCCTTCGTCGGTGCGCATCGACAGGACCGGGGAGCACAGCTACGACGTGTACCTTCTAGGCGTCGGATACCATATCGACTTTGTAGACGAACTTGCCAGCGCGCGGCGCGCGGCGCTCGCAGCCACGTCCGTGACCCGCGAAGGCATGCGGCGCGCGGTGGGCTACATGAGACGCGCGATACGCGCCATCATGTATCGTGGGGGACAGGGAGGATGACGGGCGCACGCGTTGAACGTAATCACGAACGACCGGGCGTCGAGTGGGCGGCACGTGGCCGTGCGACTTCGCGGAGGTGGAGCACGAGGTGTACTGCATAGCCCACTTTATTGCAGGCGGCACCATAGGGACTGTCCTGCCCGGCCCCATCAGCGCGGCCTGCACGGGTCTTGTGAGCCATGCTGTGCTGGACGCGGTGCCGCATTCCGAGTACACCAACCACTGGTGGGGCGCCCTAGACGTGATCGCCACGTGCGCGCTTGCCCTCGCCGTGCTGGCTGCCGGTGCCGACGTCCGGGCCATCGCTGGCGGCCTCGGGGGCGCGCTACCCGACCTGGAGGTTGCTGCGGCGTATCTATTCCCCAGAGCTTTCAGGCCGCACGGGCGGCTCCGCCTCCTGTTCCCATCCCACAGCGGGCTTGTCCGGCACAGGCGCCTCGCCTTCCCTTGGGGGGTCTTCACCCAAGCAGCGGTCATCTTCGCGCTTGGTGCGCTCGTCTCCCTATGGGGGCGTTGACAGTGGACCACATATGGCTGGGGTTGACGGGGCACCGCTCCGCAGGACTTGCAGCCTGACGGGGCCGCGGGGCCGCGAAAACGCGCTTGACAAAGGGCGAAGCCCGGTGGTATGTTTATCGCGGGAAGTTTAGCACTCTGGTTGTGTGAGTGCTAACAAAGGACGAAGGGGGATCCGTGATGGGCTTCCAGCCTGACATGGACGCCAGGAAGAGGCGCATACTGGAAGCGGTCACCGATGACTATATCAACACGGCGGAACCGGTAGGATCCCGCACCATCGCGCGTAGGTACAACCTCGGAGTCAGTCCTGCCACGATCAGGAATGAGATGGCGGATCTCGAGGAATCGGGTTACCTCGAACAGCCTCATACATCGGCGGGGCGCATTCCGTCCGAGAAGGGATATCGCTTCTACGTCGACTTCATCATGAAGCGCAAGCCCGTATCCGAGGATGAGAGAGCGAGGATCAGGCGGACCCTTGCGGAAAGGCGACGCGAGATCGAGCTCATAATCGAGGAAACGGCGCGTATACTAGCGCAGCTATCGAAGTACGCCGCTTTCGTGTTATCGCCGATCTCAAAGGCGGGCGTATTCAAGCGGATCGAGCTCCTGCCGGTTGACAGCATGAATGTGCTCGTTGTCCTCGTAATTGATCCCGGTTTCGTTCGCACTCACCTCGTTGCGACGGGGCATCCGCTGACGAGGCAGCAGCTGGCAAACATCGCAGAGTTCCTCAATTCGCGGCTTGCCAATCTTCCGCTGTCTCGCATCGGCGCCTCGCTCCTGCGCGAGATCAAGGCAGAGCTCGACGAGTACAACACCTTCGTCGACGCCGCGCTCGAGGCGATCGCGCAGTCGCTGGAAGACCGGCACGAGGAGCAAGTGTACAGCGATGGACAGGTGAATCTTCTCGAGCAGCCAGAGTTCCAGGATATCTCGAAGGCCCGGACGGTGCTCGAGTTTCTGGCCGAAGACGACGCGCTTTACGCGCTTCTGTCCGGTGTGGTTGAAGCGAGGGGCGTGACCGTGATGATCGGCCGCGAAGCAGGGCACCCGAGCATGAAGCCCTGCAGCATCGTGAGTGCGCCGTACGAGGTCCGGGGCGTCCCCATGGGGGCTCTCGGCGTCGTCGGCCCGACCCGCATGCACTACTCGCGCGTCGTGGCTCTGGTTGAGTTCGTGGCCGAGAACCTCGGCGATGTCCTCACGAGGATCCTCCTCATGTAACACAAGCGCGGCGGTCACTGCACGGCATGGGGTGTTTCCAGGCGCATGGGGTTAAGGTCAGCTTAGCCCCATAAAACTGTTTCCGGGAAGAGAGGGGTCTTCTTGGGCGAGCCTCACAAGGCGGCGGAGGGCACTGGGAACGAGAGGATGGCGGCGCTCATCTCCAACGCGTCTGCGCTTCGCGCGGTGGCGTCCGCCGTAGAGGGCACGATCGGGCCTAAGGGGCTGGACACGATGCTCGTCGACAGGTTCGGGGACGTGGTCGTGACAAACGACGGGTGCACGATCCTCGAGCGCATGGAGGCGACGCACCCCGCTGCGAGGATGCTCATCAACGTCGCCCGAGCCCAGCAAGAGGAGATCGGCGACGGGACCACCACCGCCACGATAATGGCCAGCGCGCTCGTGCAGGCCGGGCTGGACATGGTCGCCGACGGCGTGCCCGTGCCGCGTCTCATAGACGGGGTCAGGGCGGGCGCGAAAGCGGCCCTTGAGTCGCTGGAGCGGTCCGCACGTCCCATTGAGGGCCTGGACGACCCTCTCCTTCTCCGAGTGGCTTACACTGCCGGACGAGGACATCGCGACATAGCCGCGCTCGCCGTGGACGCCGCGAGGCTTGTCGGCGTGGACAGCCTACTCGACCCGGCGTTCCGGCTTCGGGACGCCATAGTCGCCCAGGAGGGGGCAGCAAACGAGGTATTCATGGGGGTCATCGTGAAGAAGGCCAGGCACAACAGGCACATGCCTGTAAGCGTGGCCACGGCGAGGATCCTCGTGGTCGATGACGCGCTCGAGCCTGAGAAGCTCGATGATGAAGCGCTCGCCACCGAGCGTGGCATCGAGAGGCATTTCTCGCTCCAGGAGGAGTTCGAGAACAACCTGAGACGCCTGGTGGCGTGCGGGGTCAACGTGATCTTGGTGGATCACGGGATCGCGGATGTCGCGGAGGATATCCTCACGGATGCGGGTGTGATGGTCGCGACGAGGGTGTCGTGGCGCGACCTTAGAAAGGTGGCTGAACACACGGGCGCGCGTCCGGTGAAGCGTTCGTGGCTTGCGAGGCCTGTCGCCGAGATCGAGAAGGTCCTCGGGACCGCAGAGAGGGTGTACGAGGATGAAAAGCTTTCGGAGATCCGGATAGTCGGCGGACGGGGCAGGCCGATGGCCACGATCGTTGTGGGCGCAGCGACGAGAGACGTCGTCGGGGAGCGCGAGAGAATCGCGCATGACGCCGTCTCGGCGGTGCAGGCCGCTGTCAGAGGAGGCGTGGTCCCGGGCGGTGGGGCGGCCGAGATCTCCGCCGCGAGGAGCCTTGCGGCGGTGAGGCACGAGGTGAAGGGCATGGCGGCTTATGGCGTGGACTGCGTCGTGGCCGCGCTGAAGCGCCCGCTTGCCCAGATTGTTCAGAACGCCGGGTACAACCCTCTCGAGAAAGTCGAGGAAGTCGTGACCGCGCAGGCAGCGGCGGGAAGCGACTGTCTCGCCATAGACTGTGACACGGGTGAGATAGCCGACATGCTCGTAATGGGCGTGGTCGATCCCGCCCCCGTGAAGCTGTACGCGCTGAAAGCCGCCGCGGAGGTGGGGGAGGCTGTCCTCAGGATTGACAGGATAGTGAAAAAGAGAGAGGATAACGTAGGTGAGGCGAAGGAGGCGGGCACGTGAGCGAGGACGCTTTGCAGGGCCAGGGTGGTGCACCCGCGGAAGGTGAAAAGGGCGGTCATCCCGAGGGTGAACCGCAAGAAGGCACTCCCTCCCAGGACGTCGGCAACGGGCCGAGCCTTGAGGCGATGCTGAAGGAAGAGATCGCGCTCAAGGAGAGATATCTCGCCGGTTGGCAGCGAGCCCAGGCTGATCTGGAGAACTTCAAGAAACGGGCGGCCCGCGAGCAGGCGGAGCTGCGGGCGTTGGTTGTGGAGGGCCTGGTCAAAGACATGCTTCCGGCCCTGGATAGCCTGGAGCGTGCGATAAAACACGCCAAGACCGGCACGGCGGCTGACGAAGCCACAGCCCGGGGCCTCGATCTCGTGATGGGCAAGTTTCTCGAATTCCTCGAGAAGGAGGGGGTAAAGCCGATCTCCGCCGCCGGGGAGCCTTTTGACCCCATGAGGCATGAGGCTATACTAAGGGTGCCCACCGACTCGGTGGAGGAGGGCGTGGTTCTGGAGGAGGTCCAGCGGGGATACGCATCCAAGGACCGCGTCATCAGGCCTGCGCTCGTCACGGTGGCATGCAAGCCTGACCGGCAATCGGCCGGCGAGGCGGCCGCAGGCGAGCCTCAGCACTTGGACAGCGGCGACGAGCTCTTGGAGTCGCGTGCGGACCGGGTCAACGATCAATCGGGCGAAGACGCGAAGCCGCCCGACACCCAGGGGGCGGCAGACTGAACGCCAGGCGGGGCTGGGCGTCGAGCGCCGAGTGTGCGGGCTCGAGCGGGACGAACGGTACAGGGGGGCGAGGCGATGTCGCGTGCCGTGCCTCGCCACCGGTGCATATTTGGTGACAGCGCACGAGATGGGGGGTAGGATGATGTCGCGAGTAGTGGGAATAGATCTCGGAACAACCAACTCAGTGATCGCCGTGATGGAAGGCGGCGAGGCGAAGGTCATCCCGAACGCCGAGGGCTCGAGGCTCACTCCCTCGGCTGTGGCGTTTTCGAAGACAGGGGAGCGGATGGTCGGTCAGGTTGCGAAGAGGCAGGCGGTCGTCAACCCTGAGAGGACCGTTCTCTCCATCAAGCGAAAGATGGGCACAACTTATAGAGTGAAGATCGACGATAAGGAGTACACCCCGCAGGAGATCTCCGCCATGATCCTCCGGAAGCTCAAGGAGGACGCTGAGGCGTACCTTGGCGAAAAGATCGACAAGGCCGTGATCACTGTCCCGGCGTACTTCACCGACGCGCAGCGCCAAGCGACGAAGGATGCGGGAAGGATCGCAGGCCTCGAGGTCCTTCGGATCATCAACGAGCCAACCGCTGCCGCCCTGGCCTATGGGCTCGACAAGGGCCAGGACCACACGATCCTCGTGTTCGACCTCGGTGGCGGCACGTTCGACGTGTCCATTCTGGAGCTCGGGGACGGCGTCTTCGAGGTGAAGGCCACGTCGGGCAACAACCTCCTCGGCGGGGACGACTTCGACAAGCGGATCGTGGATTACATCGCAGAGGAATTCATGAAACAGCACGGGATAGACCTGCGCAAAGACAGGGTCACGCTGCAGCGACTGACCGAGGCGGCTGAGAAGGCTAAGATCGAGCTGTCAGGCCTAGTGACCGCGAACATCAACCTTCCGTTCATCGCCGCCGATTCGAGCGGGCAGCCGCTGCACCTCGATATGACGCTCACGAGGGCGAAATTGGAGGAGCTCACCCAGGACCTCGTTGAAAAGACCCTGGGGCCCACGCGCAGGGCGTTGGAAGACGCGGGGCTCGAGCCCAAGGACATCGACAAAGTGATCCTCGTGGGCGGGCAGACTAGGATGCCGGCGGTCCAGAGGGCTATCAGAGACCTTATCGGCAAGGAACCCCACAAGGGCGTGAACCCGGACGAGGTCGTGGCTCTGGGCGCGGCCATCCAGGCCGGCGTGCTCTCGGGCGAGGTGCATGATGTGCTGCTCCTCGACGTGACGCCCCTTTCGCTTGGGATCGAGACCCTTGGAGGGGTTTTCACGAAGCTCATCGAGCGCAACACCACGATCCCCACTACCAAGAAGCAGATATTCTCGACTGCGGCCGACAACCAGACCACCGTCGAGATCAACGTGCTGCAGGGTGAGCGCCCGATGGCCGCTGACAACGTGTCCCTTGGCAGGTTCCAGTTGACTGGGATACCGCCTGCGCCCCGGGGGGTGCCCCAGATCGAGGTGACCTTCGACATTGATGTGAACGGGATCGTCCACGTGTCTGCCAAGGACCTCGGAACCGGGCGCGAACAGAAGATCACCATCACCTCCTCGAGCGGCGTGTCCCGCGAGGACATCGAGCGCATGGTGAAGGAAGCGGAAGCCCACGCGGAGGAGGACAAGCGCAGAAAGGAAGAGGCTGAGCTCCGAAACGAGGCCGACTCGCTGGTGTACACCGCTGAGAAGACGCTCAGGGAGCACAAGGACAAGATATCCAGCGATCAAGCGGCCAAGGTCGAGAGGGCGAAGGAGGGCCTGCGGTCGGCGCTGGCCGGCAAGGATATCGCGACCATCAAGGCTCGCAAGGACGAGCTCCTAAGCGCCCTGCACGAGGTGACCACAGCCATGTACAGCCGCGCTGGAGCTGCCGGAGCTGGAGCAGGAGCGGGCGGCGGCGGTGCAGCCGGAGACGGCGGAGCGACAGGGACGGGCGGGTCTTCCGCAGGCGCGGGCGGGACGCGCTCGTCAGGGCGCGATGACGTGGTCGATGCCGAGTATAAAGAGGTCAAGGACGAGTAATCCCGCATCCTGCGGCGTCATCGCTGCTTGTCCAGGGGTGTGAGGATTGGCAAAGCGCGATTATTATGAGGTCCTCGGGGTGGACAGGAACGCGAGCCAGGACGAGATCAAAAAGGCGTTCCGGAAGCTTGCGCGCAAGTATCACCCCGACATGAACAAAGAGGATCCGTCGGCCGAGGAGAAGTTCAAGGAAATAAACGAGGCGTACGAGGTATTGTCCGACCCCGAGAAACGGCGCCGGTACGACCAGTTTGGCCACGCAGCCGAAGGCCCGGCGGGCGGGCCCGGCGGCGCGGGCGGTTGGGACTTTGGCGACTTCGGGACGTCGTTCGACAGCATCTTCGACATGTTCTTCGGAGGCGGCTTCGGCGGGGCCCGTGCCCCGCGCACGGGCCCAGAGCGCGGGGCTGACCTCCGGTACGATCTCGAGATCTCCCTTGAAGAGGCCGCCTCCGGGCTCGATAGGGACATCGAGGTGGTGCGCCTCGACACTTGCTCCTCGTGTGGCGGCACCGGCGCAAAGCCGGGCACGTCGCCGATCACCTGTCCGGTCTGCGGCGGCCGAGGGCAGACCACCCAGGTGCGGACCACGGCGTTCGGAAGATTCACGAGCATCACGACCTGCCCTCGCTGCGGGGGCGAGGGGAGGGTGATCGAATCTCCGTGCCAGACGTGCCAGGGGAGGGGAAGGGTCCGGAAGCGCAAGAAGATCAGGGTCAGGATCCCTGCCGGGGTGGACTCGGGAATGCGCGTGCGCGTGGCTGGCGAAGGCGAGGCCGGGACGCGCGGCGGGCCGCCGGGGGATCTCTTCGTGTTCATCACCGTGAGGCCGCATGAGATTTTCGAGCGCCGGGGGAACGACATCTACTGCGAGGTCCCCATAAGCGTTTGGCAAGCCGCCCTGGGCGACGAGATCGAGGTGCCAGCGCTCGGCGGCAGAGCTTCGGTGCAGGTGCCAGAAGGCACCCAGACCGGGACGGCTTTCCGCCTCAGAGGGAAAGGGATTCCGGACGTACACGGCGGGCCCCGCGGGGATCAGTACGTCCGGGTCAAAGTCGTGACGCCGACGAGGCTTACAGACAGGGAGAAGGAGCTCATTCGCGAGCTCGCCAGGCTGCGGGGTGCACACAAGACTGACGATGAACCGAGAACCTTCTTCCAAAAGGTCCGCGACGCATGGGAGCGCCACGCGTGAGCGCGGGCGCCCAAGATTCTTCGTGCCCGGGCACACAGAATCCGGCTCTCGAGCGGTGATAACCGGCCAGGATGCGCGGCACATCGTCCGCGTTCTCAGGCTTGGACCGGGCGACGAGATCGAGGTCGTGGACGGCACAGGTGCTGAGCGCCGCGGACTTATCACGTGGGCCGCCAGTGATGAGGTGCAGTTGACGCTCGCAGAGGGCAACGACGTATGCCGTGAGCCCTCTGTATTCATTTCTCTCCTGCAAGGGGTCCCGAAGGGCGACAAGATGGACGAGGTCATCAGGAGGAACACCGAGGTCGGTGTCGGCCGTTTCGTGCCTGTCGTAACGGAGCGCACCGTCGCGCGGCCCGATCCGACCGCGGCGCCGAGAAGGGTTGAGCGGTGGAGGCGGATCGCGCGGGAGGCGGCCAAGCAGTCCGGTCGGCAGCGCGTGCCTGACGTGCTTGACATCATGAGCTTCCAGGAGGCGCTAGCGTTCATACGCTTGTCGGCGGAGGCGTGCGCGGGTGAGGGGGATGACCACTTGACGATCATGCCCTGGGAGCTCGAGAGATCGCGGGGCATCCGGGAAGTGCTGCGCGAGCGCAGCGGCGCCCGCGACATCTTCGTGCTCATCGGCCCCGAGGGCGGGTTTTCCCGCGAAGAGGTTGGACAAGCTGTAGAGTGTGGTGCGGTAACATGCGGTCTGGGGCCGAGGATACTTCGCACTGAAACGGCGGGGCTCGTCGTGGCATCCGTCATTCTGTACGAGGCCGGGGAGATGTGCTAGTTGCCTGGGAAGACGCTAAGGTGCGCCTTCTACACGTTGGGGTGCAAGGTGAACCAGTATGATACCGAAGGGCTGGCGCAGCTCTTCCGCGAGCGGGGCTACGAGATCGTGGATTTCGATTCCCCTGCCGACGTGTACTGCGTCAACACCTGCACGGTCACGAGCATGGGCGAGAAAAAGTCCAGGCAGGCAATTCGGCGCGCGAAGCGCAAGAACCCGTCGGCCATCGTGGCCGTTGTCGGATGCTACGCGCAGGTGGCGCCGGATGAGGTCGCTGCGATCCCAGGGGTGGACGTGGTCGCGGGGATTCTGGAGAGGACAAAGCTCGTGGACCTCGTGGAAAAGGCCATGAGGGGCGAGGCGCGCGCCCCCCTGGTCGAGGCCGCGAAGGGCCGCCCGGGCGGCGCGTTTGAGGAGCTTCCCTTTGGGGCGGTTCGTGCGAGGACACGCGGCTTTGTCAAGGTCCAGGAGGGGTGTGACGAGTTCTGCTCCTATTGCAGGGTGCCGCTTGCACGCGGGGTGTCAAGAAGTCGCGATCCCAAGAGCGTGCTTTCCGAGGTTGAGAAGCTCGTGCGGTCGGGCCACAGGGAGATCGTGTTGACCGGCGTCCATCTGGGCGCCTACGGCAGGGACCTGGCCGAGCTCGAGGGCGGCGCTCGCCCAGACCTCGCATGGTTGGTGGAGCGGGTCCACGAAGTTACGGGACTCGGCAGGGTGCGGCTTAGCTCGGTCGAGCCCCTAGATGTCGACGAACGGCTCATACATGCCGTGGCGAGGCTTCCCAAGGTAGCAAAGCACTTTCACATACCGCTTCAAAGCGGGGACGACGGCATCCTCGCCCTGATGAACAGGAGGTACCGTGCCGCGGACTACGAGCGTCTCATCGAACGGATACGCGAGCAGATCCAGCCTTGCGGAATCACCACCGATGTCATGGTGGGCTTCCCGGGAGAAACGAGGGATCGCTTCGCTCGTTCGCTTGAGTTCGTGAGGCGCATGGGGTTCTCCAGAATCCACGTGTTCGCGTATTCACCCAGGCCTGGCACACGTGCTGCCAGGATGGGGGACCAGGTCGACCCGGCTGAGAAGCGGGCCCGTAGTGACGCGATGATCGCGCTGGGCCGCGAGCTCATGCTCGAGTTTCACCGGAGCCTGGTGGGGTCGCGTGAGGAAGCGCTCGTGGAGGAGTACGACGCTGGCACAGGTACGGCAAAGGGTCCCGGGAGCACCTATGTGCGGGTTGAGTTTCGATCGGAGGCGGGTGTTGAGGGAGAACTCGTCCCCGTCTCCGTCGTCGCAGCGAACGCCCAGGGCGTCACGGCAAGAAGAGTTTTTCCGCCCGGCACCTCGGAGGAAGGATCAAGGGCGCCCGGAGAGAAGTTATATGGATGAGGGGGGAATGCAATGAGTCGAACCGAGGCCGGGGCCGTTGCGCATTCCGAGAGCAATCCAGCGGACTGCCTATTCTGCAAGATCGCGAGACATGAGATCCCGTCGGACGTGGTGTACGAGGATGAACGGACGCTTGCCTTCCGTGACATCAATCCCCAGGCGCCCGTTCACGTGCTTGTGATACCGAAGCGCCACATAAGCTCCCTCGCCGAGCTGGGCGAGGGCGATGAGGAGTTGGCGGGTCACCTCCTTGCCGTCGCCTCGAGGGTTGCGTCCGCGCTCGGGGTCGGGGAGGGGTTCCGAGTCGTGGGCAACTGTGGAGAGACGGCTGGCCAGAGCGTTTTCCACCTCCACATGCACGTTCTCGGCGGGAGGCGTCTCGGGTGGCCCCCCGGGTGAGAGGTTTGCGCAGGCGGCTGTGGGCAGATGAGGTGGGGCGCGCAAGGGCTGCAAGGCGGCCGGAAGGCTACTTTGCGGTCGCGCGGCAATGCGGCTCGGCGGTTCAGCGGCCGAGCGGTTCGGCGGCTCGCACGTTCGCGGGTTCGCTTCGAGATTGACACGAGATCGAGCCCTACGGTATAATCGGGCGTAGGCCCTTTTATGGGTCGTTTCAGCGAATGCCCGACTGGTCTCCGTTACCACAGCTGGCTGCCCCAAGCTGCAGCACCGTCGGGTAGAGATCGTGGTTGCGGAGGGAGGGAGATCGGATGTCAGAAGTACGCGTCGGAAAAAACGAATCCCTCGATAGTGCGCTCCGCAGGTTTAAGCGCGAGTGCCAGAGGTCGGGAGTTTTCGCTGAACTCCGAAAACACGAACACTATGAAAAGCCGAGCGTGCGGCGGAAGAAAAAGTCGGAGGCCGCGCGTAAGCGAAAGTTCCGCTACTAGGCTCTGGGCGAGTTTGAGGGCGGGGCTGAAGGATCGCACGGTGCCTGACTTACTTACATGTGGTCAGGCACCGTTTTTCGTTCACCCACGCCGTTTCCCGTTCACCCAAAACCGGCGCGAAAAACGGTATCACCGCACGGCGCCTGGCGCTCGCCCGATCCCATGCCTGCTCCAGAGCAAGTTCCCGTGACCGGCAGAATACACTTAAATAGTAAATGGCGTTGGCTGCGTGAGCGCTGTGACTGTGACTTCGAGGTAAGGTCCGCAGCCATCTCGAGCTTGAATCCGACCCGCGGACGAAGCCGCGTCCGGAGCGGTGGTTGAGGCTGGCCTGAGGGGGACGGGCGTGCGATGCGAGGTGGCGACAGGAATGGTGTGGCCGGGAACATAGAGGAACGGCTCGCCGAGCTGTTCGAGATCCCGAAGAACGTCCTCCTCGACATGCCGCGCGTGGTGCTTGTGGGAAACGTGCAGCTTACCATCGAGAACCATCAGGGCATCATCGAGTACAGCCAGCAGGCGGTGAGGGTGGCGACCTCGAGAGGCGAGGTCGCGGTGGAGGGCAAGGGCCTGTCCATAGGCAAGATCACCAAAAGCGAGATAACCATCGACGGGCGCATACACCGCGTCGCGCTATGGGAATGAGCTCGCCCCGTCAGGGGGAGGGGTGGCCGGTGGCTCTCCCGGACCTGTGGTGCTACCTTAAGGGGTATGTTATAATAGCGGTCAAGGGAAGGACCCTCGAGAAGTTCGTGAACACGGCCCTAGCGCGCGGGATAGACCTCTGGGACATAACCAGGGTTGACGACCGGTCCCTCGTCGCGAGGGCCTACCTTCACGATCTCCCTTCTCTCGGCCGGGTGTTGAAGGAAACGGATTGCCAAGCGCGAGTTGAGGAGAAAGTGGGCCTGCCGTTCGTCGTGCGGCGGCTTGCCAAGCGAAAGGGCCTCGTCGCCGGTGCAATCCTCTTTTCTGTCGCGCTCTACGCGCTCTCGTCGTTCGTGTGGTTCGTGGATGTCTCCGGTGCTGAGAAGACGCGGCCGAAGGCCGTGCTCGAGCTCGCAGCCCGCCACGGGCTGCGCCCCGGCGTGTTAAAAAGCTCCGTGGACCCGGCGGCGGTGGCGAGGGGCATCCTGGCGGAGTTTCCGGAGGTTGCGTGGGCGGCGGTGCACGTCAGGGGCACGATGGCCACCATTGAAATCGTTGAGAAGACCCTGCCCGACGCGAAGCCTGGGGTGGTGGACGTCGTGGCGGCGGAGGACGCCCTCGTCACCAACATCATCGTGCTTTCGGGAGAGCCGCTTGTGGGCGAGGGTGATACCGTCACCAAGGGCCAGGTGTTGATCGCGGGCGTGATTGTAGGCCCCGGGGCTGGCGAGGACGGGACGGGAACGCCTGAGGTCGTGAACGCGCGCGGCATAGTCTTGGGGAGGGTTTGGCGAACCTACTCGGAAAAGTGCTCGCTCGTGAGAGAGGTGGTCACTGAGACGGGGAGGGTGGCTCGCGCGCGCCGTTTCAGAATCGGCGGGCTCGCGTTCGTTGTCGGTCCGAAGGCTCCGCCATTCTCCGATTACGAGCGCGAGGACAGGTCGTACAGTGTGCCTCCTTACGGCGCTGCCGGTCACAGCGTCGGCCTCGATGTCACGACGTATCGTGAGGTGACACGGCGGGCCGAGTTGCTTGATAGGGACGAGGTGCTGGCCGCGGCGCGTGCGAGGGCGCGCGCCGCCCTCGAGGCAAGGCTGCCGAGGGATGCCAAGATCCTTGACGTCACGGAGGACGTCAAGTACTCTCAAGGCGGGGTCGTCACCTTCACGATGACGATGGAAACCGCGGAGGACATAGCTAGAGAGAGGAGGCAAGAGCAGGAACTTGAACGTGCAGACCGCTCCTGAAAGGCTGCCGCTCAGGGACGTGCACGAGGCCATGGCCCTGTTCGGGAGGCGTGACGAGACGCTGCGACTCGTCGAGAAGGAGCTCGGCGTCACCATATCGTCTCGCGGGGACGACGTTGCCATCGACGGTGACCCGGCCAAGGTGGCCAGCGCGCGCAAGGTGCTCGCGGAGCTCCTCGAGATCGTGAGGGCCGGTCATCGGCTCACGGAAAGCGACATCAGGTATGCGATAGAGCTTGTGAGAGAGAGCAGTGGGACAAGCCTCTCGGACGTCATGAGCGACGTCATCCAAGTCACGACCAGAGGCAAGCGGATATGCCCCAAGACCTTGGGCCAGAAGAGGTACGTGGAGGCTATGCGCAGGTCTGGCATAGTCTTCGCCATCGGTCCGGCGGGCACGGGCAAGACGTATCTCGCGATGGCGATGGCCATCGCGGCCCTGAAAAACAAGGAGATATCACGGATCGTTCTGACGCGTCCCGTGGTCGAGGCTGGCGAGAAGCTGGGCTTCTTGCCCGGGGATCTCCAGGAGAAGGTGGACCCATACCTTCGACCCCTTTACGACGCGATCTACGACATAGTCGGCGTTGACACGTTCAGAAAGCATTTGGAGAGAGGTATCATCGAGATAGCCCCCCTTGCGTACATGCGCGGGCGAACGCTCGACGACTCCTTCATCATCCTGGACGAGGCCCAGAACACCACGCACGAGCAGATGAAGATGTTTCTGACGAGGATGGGGTTTGGCTCAAGGGTCGTCGTGACCGGGGACCTTACCCAGACTGACCTCCCCAGCCGCAAGTTCTCGGGGCTCGAGGAAGTTCAGCACATCCTGGCTGGCGTGGACGGCGTGGAGTTTGTCTATCTTACTGACAGGGATGTGGTCCGAAACGAGCTCGTCCAGAAGGTCATAAGAGCTTACGAGAGGTACGAGCGGGAGAAGGAAGAGGTCTAGGGGGGAGGTGTATGCCCATTCCGACGGGAAAGCCTGCTGCAAGCATGACGCAGCCGTCGCAGCCGTCTGCCGAGAGGGGGAGTGGCCTGTGGCGAGACCCCGCGCTACACCGCGCCCTGGTTGTGGCGGCGGTCACCCTTGCGCTTGTCGCGATCGTTTCCGCGGTGCTCGTCCCTAGACGCGTGGAGCTCGAGGTCGGCCAGCCCAGCCGCGTTGATGTTGAGGCGTCGCGCGACATAATCAACCGACCCGCCACGGAACGCCTCCGCGAGGAGGCCGCGAGGGAGGCGATCAAAGAGGCCAACGCCTCGCCCGCCAACTACGACATCAGCCTCGCCGCCAGCATAAGCGCGGAAGACACCATAGACCTCATATTCGACGCCATCGCCGACGAACGCGGGAAGCTGGGACTGGCGCAACAGGGTGCGGAGAGTCAGGGAGGGGAACGCGCGCCGCGAAGCGCTGATGTCGAAGCCGCCGTGTCTAAGCTGGCCGCCAAGACCGCAGCTGATTTCGGTACGAATCTGTCTCGCGAGACCATTTCAACACTGATAGGCCTTTCGCAGGAAGAATTCGATGAGGCGAGGGCGACCGCGAAGTCGGTGGCCGGGCGGATCATGCGAGAAATGCGGGTGAGCAAGGAGACGCTTGACGCCGCGACGAAGCGGGCCAGCGATGCTGTGGAGTCCCTGGGATTGCCCGGCGCGACCCAGAAGGCGGTGAGCGAGGTCGTCGCAAGCCAGATAAGCCCGAACCTCGTGCTCAACCCGGGCAAGGTGGAGAAGGCACGCGAGGCCGCCATCCGGCAGGTGAAGCCGGTGATGATCTTGAAGGGCCAGGTGGTCATCAGACGCGGCGAGATAGCCACCGAGGACCACATTGCCATACTTCAGGATCTCGGGCTTTTGGCGCCCCGGTTTAACCCGTTCATGCTGGGGAGCATCTTCGTTCTCGTAGCACTACTGCTAGCTGTGATCGGAGCGTACCTGTACCTTCACCGGCGGGACGTGTTCTACGACGCGAAACTCCTTTTGCTCCTGGGAACGATCGTGGTGCTCATCGCGCTCGCGGCCGCCGTGATATGCTCCATTCCGTGGCCAGGCGCTGGTTTTCTTGTGCCCGCGAGCCTCGGGACCATGCTCGTGGCCGTGCTCGTGGATGCAAGGCTCTCGGCTCTCTCTGCGGTTGTGTTCGGAGCCCTGACTGGGCTCATCGCGGGAGGCTCTTTTCCTGTGACCGCGGCTGCCACCATCTCGGGGCTCGCAGGTACTTTCTGCGTCACCAGGATATCCGAGCGTTCCGACCTCATGCGGGCGGGCACCGTGGTCGGCGCTGTGGGCGCGCTGGCGATCGCGGCCATCGGGCCTACTGCCGGGGACCCGTCGATCTCGGCCTTCTGGTACCTAGGCCTCATAAACGGCGTCCTGTCCACGGTTGTGACCATCGGGTTCCTACCCTTTTTCGAGAACCTGTTCAGGATGACCTCCTCCATCAGGCTGTTGGAGCTCTCCAATCCCACCCAGCCGCTTCTGAGGAGGTTGCTGGTGGAGGCGCCCGGGACGTACCACCACAGCATCATCGTGGGGAACCTGGCCGAGGCGGCCGCGGAGGCCGTGGGGGCCGACTCTTTGCTCGTGCGGGTTGGGTCATACTACCACGACGTGGGGAAGATGAAGCGCCCTTACTTCTTCGTCGAAAACCAGCTCATGCAGGATAATCCGCACGACAAGATAGCTCCCACCCTCAGCACACTCGTCATAACGTCCCACGTGAAGGACGGTGTCGAGCTGGCCAGCAGGTACCGGCTTCCCGAGGCCATCGTCGACATCATCCGCGAGCATCACGGGACCAGCCTCGTACCCTACTTTTACCATAAGGCCACCGACGGGGGGCGCGAGGAGGGCGTCGACGAGAAAGACTTCCGTTACCCGGGCCCCAAACCGCAGAGCAAGGAGGCAGCCATAGTCATGCTCGCCGACTCTGTGGAGGCTGCGGTTCGATCCCTTGCGAGGCCCACGCCCGGCAGGATCGAGGGCCTTGTGCGCAAGATAATGAAGGAAAGGCTTGCTGATGGTCAATTTGACGAGTGCGACCTCACGCTGAAAGACCTCGATGGCGTTGCGCGGGCGTTCGTTCGCGTGCTCACGGGCATATTCCATGCGAGGATCGAATACCCCGAGACGACCCTCAAGGACTTCGAGGCCAAGCGCGCGTAGGGCTCGTGCCTACCTGAACGGAGGGATTGCAAGTGCCTGTTGAGATCGTGAATCTCCAGGACAAGATCGAAGTGACAGGAGAGCTTTCGGCTGCCCTCGAGCACGCCGTGACCGTGGGGCTTGCCCGTGAGGGCGTGGACATCTCGGGGGTTGAGGTTAGCGTTGCTCTCGTGGACGATGGGCGGATTCGTGAGCTAAACAGGCAATTCCGGGGCAAGGACGCGTCCACGGATGTGCTGTCGTTCCCGATGGATGACAGCGACGTGCCCGGGGAGCCAGCTGTGCTCGGCGACATAGTGATCTCCATGGAGACCGCCGCTCGCGAGGCACCGATGCCTGGCGCACGGGGCCTCATCCACCACGCGGTCACCCTCGTTGTCCACGGTCTTCTCCACCTCCTCGGATACGACCACGAAACCGACGCCGATGCGGACGAAATGGAGGCCCGTGAGCGGCAGATCCTGGCCGAGGCTGCTGCGGCTGCTGGTGAGGACGCGACCGCTCGGGATGAGGAGAGTGGGCGCGGGTGAAAACGAGGTCTCTCGCGCAAAGCTTCTGCTGCGCGGTCCAAGGCGTGAGGGCCGTGCTCCGTAGCGAGCGAAACATGCGGATCCATTTCGCCGCGGCCGCCTGCGTGATGGCGGCCGCAGCCGTGCTCCGCGTGTCCGCGGTCGAGCTTGCATGCCTTGCCCTTGCCGTTGCCCTTGTGCTCATATGCGAGCTCACGAACACCGCGTTCGAACTCATGTGCGACATAGCGTGTCCGACATGGGAGACTCGGGTGAAGACAGTGAAGGACATAGCCGCGGGAACGGTGCTCGTGAGCGCGGCGTGGGCGACGGTGGTCGGTGCGGCGATCCTCGGGCCGAAGCTAGTCGAGGCCGCGCGGGCGCTCCTCCGCCTTGCCTGAGTGCGAGCTTGGGCACGCTGCCGGATCGTGGCAGGCTTCCGTGTTTCGTGGATGCTGTGGGGCTTTTCTGGTATAATGTGTTGGGACCGGAGCGGGGGGATTCTAACGTGCGAGACCCTTCGGGTGCTGGAATGAGGACGCTCATAGCAGCACTTGTCATACTGATGGCCGCAAACGTGGCCATGCTGGCGCGATCGCTCGACCTCCTGAGATTCCCTGGGGAGATCAGTGAGACCGAGATAGTGCGCGGCGGCGCGCGCGCCCTGGCCGACTACTACGAGGCTACCTGCATGAGTTCGGGCCTTGCGAAGAACTCGGCGGTGAGGGACGCCCTGGCGAAATTCAAGTTCGAGGTAGAACAGGCGGTAAGCGGCGAGGAGATCGCGTCGGCCATCACGACCTATGGCCGGGCTGTGCAGGACGTGATAGCGCGGGAAGAGGAGAACCAGCGGCGAGAGCTCGTTCTCTCGATCGTGAGCCAGGACCCGGCCATACGGAGCGTTACGGAGAAAACCATCGTTACTGTTGCACGTGGCAGGGACGGCCAGGTGACCGTGGAGGCGAAGGGCTTCACGCTCTCGCCCGAGACGACCGCGAGGCTCCGAGCCGAGCCCACCCTCGGGGCTCTCTCTGGCCCCGTCGAGGTGGAGGTCCTGAACGGCAAGGCCTCTCTGATCGCCGCGAGAACGACCCAGGACGCTTTGAAGCTGCTTCAGGCCGAGCTTGACAACATTCGGTCGGCGCTCGAGACGCTGAAACGGTCTGCGGGCTACAGCCCTCTCGAGGGCCAGGGCATAGTGGTGAGGGTCTATGACGCCCCGGGAGGGCAGTCGAGAGAGGACGTGGTCCAAGAGAGGGACGTCAGGGACATGGTCAACGAGTTGTTTGCGGCGGGCGCGTCCGGCGTGGAGGTGGGAGGCCAGAGATTGGTTGCGACCTCGTCCATACGAAGCGCGGGCCCGTTACTCCTCGTCAACCAGCAGCCCATCGCGGTGAACCCCGTTACTATCCGTGCTGTAGGTGACCCGGAGCTGCTCGCGAGCAGCCTCGAGCTCATCACCAACAGCTTGAAGCCGTGGGGCATACGCGTGGAGATCGAGAGACAGGATAACATTGTGCTCAGCGCTTTCCGGAAGGAGGGTCAGTAGGCGTTGATCCTCCAACAAACCCTCTCAGGCCCAGAGGGACGCAAGCGCAGCGAGGGCCGCGGGCGCACCCTGCGGCTCCTTCTCGTGTGTGCCGCGATTCTCGTAGCGCTCGATACCGTTGCTCTCGCACGGAGGATGTCGCTTTTCCGCTTTCCGGGCGAGATGGACGACTTGGAGATGGTTCGACGCGGGGGACACGCTGTGGCGGAATATCTTCGGTCCGCCGCCCGGAAGGCTGACGTGGAGGATGTGCCGTACGTGAATGACGCGCTCTCGCGCCTGGACACCGCAATCGGGCTTGCCGCGAGCCCGGCTGAGGTGGCGAAGGCGCTCTGCACGGAGGCGGGCGACGCGCAGGAGGCCATCAGCTTCGCGCGCGCCGGTTTCCCGTCGTGGTCCAAGGGCGAATGGGAAAGGCAAGTGCGCCAGGACATCCAGAGGCTGCAGGACGAGGTGAGGACGGAGCGCGAGGAGCTGGCAAGGGTGCGCGAGGTCGCCGGCATGGCGGAGCTCGTGGGGCCGGGCGTCGTCGTGCGCGCGTATGATGCCGAGGACGGCTACCGGACCCGAGAGATCGTTCACGAGAGGGATATCAGGGAGATCCTGAACCTTCTCTTTGATGCGGGCGCTCGTGGGGCGGAAGTGGGCGGGCAGCGCATAGTGGCGCAGTCATCAGTGAGGTGCGCGGGCCCGGTCATACTTGTGAACCAAAGGCCCATCGCCGTGAACCCCGTGGTCATCAAAGCCGTCGGGGATCCGCAGGCGCTCAGGCGCGCGCTCGCAGACATCGGGGCCAGGTTCGCGCGGGACGGCAAGAGGATCGATGTCACGGACGAACCCACCGTCACTTTGGCGGCGTACAACGGGCGGTAGGAGGAGTAAGGGAGTATCGGAGGGATGGGAATGGACCGAGACACTCTCATCGAGCTGGCGAAAAGTGCGAGGGAGCGGGCGTACGCGCCTTACTCGCGTTTTCAAGTGGGAGCGGCGCTTCTCGGGCAGAGTGGCAAGGTGTACACCGGATGCAATGTGGAAAACGCCTCATATCCGGCTGGGGTATGCGCTGAACGGTGCGCGGTGGCAAAGGCGGTGTCCGAGGGCGAGCGGGATTTCTCCGCCATCGCCATTGTGGCAGATACCGAGGGCCCGTGCGCGCCGTGCGGCATATGCAGGCAGGTGCTCGTGGAGTTCGGTCCTGGCATTCAGGTGATCATGTCGAACCTCAGGGGCGACGTGATGGTTGCTGCCGCAGCCGACCTGCTGCCGGGGGCCTTCACCGGAGCCGACATTTCCCGCGCGCCGTCGGCGGGGAGCGGGCCAAGGGCATGAGGGTTGCGGACTTCGATTTCTACCTGCCACAGGAGCTCGTGGCACAGGAACCCTTGGAGCGGCGGGACGAGTCGCGGCTGATGGTCGTGCCGCGACACGGGGAAATAGAGCACAGGTCGTTCCGCGACATCATCAACTATGTCGCGAGCGGGGACGCCCTGGTCCTCAACGATACTCGTGTCATGAAGGCGCGGCTCGTGGGCAGGCGCGAGGGCACGGGCGGCAGGGTCGAGCTGCTCCTGCTTTCCAAGGTGAGCGGCCCGGGTGGTAGCGCAAGCGGAGGCACGCTCCGTTGCGAACCCCGACACGACGCGGGGAGCGCGGCGTGCGCGAGCGAGAGAGCGCGCGAGGGCGGCGGCGAACTATGGGAGGTCCTGGTGAAACCCGGCAAAAGGGCGATGCCCGGCACGAGGCTGTCCTTTGGCGAGCGTCTCGTGGCTGATGTGCTTGATAAGACTCCGGCGGGCGGCAGGCTTGTGCGGTTCGTTTCAGACGGAGATTTCGACCGCGTTGTGGAGGAGATCGGCCGCGTGCCGCTCCCACCCTATATCAAAAAGGAGATATCCGACCCAGAGAGGTACCAGACGGTGTACGCCGACCCCGCCAAGCAGGCTTCAGCGGCCGCGCCCACAGCCGGGCTCCACTTCACGCGCGAGCTCCTTCAGAAGCTGGAGGAGAAAGGCGTCCGGATAGTGTATGTCACCTTGCACGTGGGATTGGGCACGTTCCGTCCGGTGAAAGTCGAGACCGTGGAGGAGCACGTGATGCACGCCGAGTACTTCACGGTGAGCGAGCACGCCGCGAGGGTGCTCACAGAGACGAGGCGGGCTGGCGGGAAAGTGTTTGCGGTGGGCACGACGAGCGTGCGGACGCTCGAGTCGCTGCGAACGTGCGAGGACGGCGCTGTCCTTCCCTCCAGTGGGTGGACGACTAAGTTCATTTACCCGGGTTACCGGTTTCGATTGGTCGACGCCCTGGTCACGAACTTCCACCTTCCACGATCGACGCTGCTCATGCTCGTGTGCGCCTTCGGCGGGTACGACAGGGTCATGGCCGCTTACGAGCTCGCAGTGAAGGAAAGGTATCGATTCTTCAGCTTTGGAGATGCGATGCTGCTTTTGTGACGGAGCCAGTTACGGGGCGTCGTTCAGTTCGGTGAACGGCGCTGCGGCCACATGGGAGAGATCGTTCCTTGTCGATGACTTTTAGGGTGGTGGCGCGAGCGTCTCGCGGCTTTGCCCGTGCGGGAGAGATCGTGACGCCACACGGAATCATACGGACGCCGGTGTTCATGCCCGTGGGCACCCAGGGCAGCGTCAAAGGCATGTCCCCGGAGGAGCTGCGGGAGATAGGCGCGGAGATCATTCTTGCGAACACCTATCATCTCTACCTCAGGCCTGGAGTCGAGGTCGTGCGCGATGCAGGCGGTCTTCACTCCTTCATGGACTGGCATAGGGGCATACTTACTGATAGTGGCGGGTTTCAGGTCGCGAGCCTCGCGGATCTCCGGAGCGTGACGAACGACGGGGTGGAGTTCAGGTCGCACATCGATGGCTCCAGGCACTTCCTCTCGCCCGAGAAGGCTGTCGCGATCCAGGAGGCGCTCGGGGCGGACATCGCGATGGCCTTGGACGAGTGCGTCCGTTATCCGGCGGACCGGGGTTACGTGAGGGATGCCATGCGCCGGACGACGGAGTGGGCGAAGAGGTGCAAGGCCGCGCACAGGCGGGAAGACCAGGCGCTTTTCGGCATCGTACAGGGCGGCGTTTTCCCGGACCTGCGGGAGGAAAGCGCGAAGGCCTTGGCTGATATGGATTTCCCCGGCTACGGGATAGGCGGCCTTTCGGTGGGCGAACCGAAGGAGTTCATGCTTGAGGCGCTCGAGCACGCTTGCGCGCATCTGCCCGAGGACAAGCCCAGGTACCTCATGGGGGTGGGGACGCCGGAGGATTTCATCGAGGGCGTGAGCCGGGGTGTCGACATGTTCGACTGTGTCCTGCCAACGCGGGTGGCAAGGCATGGGACCGCGTTCACCGCCGCCGGGAGGATCATTGTCAGGGATGCGGCGTACGCCCGTGATTTCTCGCCGCTGGATCCCGCGTGCGACTGCAGGGTGTGCCGGAATTACACGCGAGCCTACATTCGCCACCTCCTAAAAGCCGGAGAGATGCTTGGGCTGCGGCTTGTGTCTTACCACAATCTGTATTTCCTCATACGCCTCATGCGTGGCATTCGGGCGTCCATCGTCGCCGGGGCTTTCAAGGGAACGGTGCAGGAGATTGGAGACCTCTGTGGAAGTAAATGAGACATTGCCGGAAAACTGTGTTGGGAATACCATAAGGCAGAGGTGAAGTCGATGCCCGCACAACAAGGGTCGCTTGTGTCGAGTCTTCTGATGTTAGTGCTCGTGTTCGCCGTATCCTACTTCTTCCTCATCAGGCCTCAACAGATTCAGCAGAAGAAGAGGCGCGAGATGCTCAACTCTCTGCGCAAGGGCAATTACGTCATCACGGTGGGCGGCATATACGGCCAGATCGTGGATGTGAAAGAGGATTCGCTTATCCTCGAGATAGCTGACAAGGTGCGCATAAAGACCACACGTGCCGCCGTTGGTGCCGTGCTGGGGAAGGGCGAACCAGCCAAAGACAAGGAGCCGGAGCTCGCCGGCCAGTGACACTGGATTTCGAGGCTTTTTCCGGCAGTTGAATCGCTGGGTTGCCGGTGTTGCGCTCGGGGACGGCGCCCCGAGTGGTACGCCTCGCCGAAATCGGGCCCGTAGGGGCCCGTCGGGCCAGTGCCCAGACTCTGACACACCTCGTGCAATCACCGGCAACCCATCCCAATGATCGGAAGCATTCTCGCATCTCCACTTGCTTTTCGGGGGCCCTGCCTAGGATTGTCGGCCTTGCTCTCCAGGGGGGCCGCTTGCGGCGCGCGTCTTTCGGATTCGGCGGGTACGATGGCCGAATTTGAGGCACCCCCTTCGTGCAACCCCCGGCAACCCTGGGCGCGACTTGAGCGCCGGAAATTCTCGCAAACCCGTGACGATCCACCCCGAGAATCGGCGGTCGTTGCCATCTTCGTCCTTTCGGTGGTTCCAGCCGTGGGCTGGCACGGAGAACCACTCAGAAAGTGGCGCCAGGCTGCCACAGCACGATGACGGAGTTCGCGTCGACTCCCAGCCACAACTGGTCGGCGGCCATGATCACTGGGCCCCAGTTTGCAACGAAGGTCTCGCTCACGTTGGCGGTGACATATCCTGAATCCGTGGAGGCAATCCAAAGCACCCCGCTGCCTTCCGGGGCTTGCTGCCTAAACCACGTGGCTCTCGCGAGCACGAACGTGAGCTGCTGCGGGCTCGCGAGGGTGTGCGGCTCTTTGTCCTTAGGAGGAAGCGTCTTGATGTACTGCTCGAGCTGCATGAGGTCTTCCCTGGTGATGCTCCGCATGCCTCAAACCACCCCTTTCATGAAACTCATCGTGGCTCTAACCCGTCTTCCTCTCAAAGCGTTCAAGAGAGCGCAGTGCCAAGAGGGCACGCTCCGGCTCGATTCTAACGAGATCGCTCATGGGGGCGTCGGCCATGATCCTGAGCAGAACCCCGCGAAGCAAGGCGCTCTCCCCCTGGACGGCGACGACCTTGAAGATGACGTCGCCATCGTAAGATTTCCTGGTGACGAAATCACCTACGGTGACCGGCTTCGCCATCTCCCTCCCTCCAGAGCTCGGAGACTTGCTGGCGGCAGGTGGGTCGATCCTTCCTTTCCCGATACAGTCTATGTCCCCCGGGGGTGCCGCGTCACACGGGTCAAGGCTCGCACGGTGAAGAAAACCGCTACCAGTCGTCACGCCTCGGTGCTGCGACGGCGGACCGCCGACTGGCCGTGCGCCTTTGGCCTTTCAGGCTCGCATTTCGGGCCGCACGCTCGGGCGGGGATACTTGCGCGCGGGGCCCGGCATTCTATGCGACGGGGCCACGAATCGGTGCAGGCTCGCCGCACTCACGCGAAAATGCGTCGCGGCCCGCAAGGCTGGGCTGCGGGCTTGCCCGCTGGACGTGGGGTGAGGAGCTGGCTTCCCGCGAACTGGAGGTGCAAAGATGGCCCTTACGCTCGATGACGTCAAGGGAATACCAGAGGTGAGGGTCTTCGTGGAGAAAGCCAATGAGCACCTCGGTGCCATGGGCTTTACTGAGCATGGAGCGCGACACGCATCCCTGGTCTCCACCATAGCCAGGAACATCCTGGAGCGACTCGGACACCCCAACAGAGAGGCGGAGCTTGCCTCCATAGCTGGATACATGCACGATATCGGGAACATGGCGGGGCGGGATCACCACGGATCTGTAGGGGCGGCGCTCGCCACCATGATCCTGCTCAAGGCGGGCATGGACCCAGCGGAGGTCGCAACCGTGGCGGGCGCTATCGGGAATCATGAGGAGGAGGTGGGGCAGGCGGTGAACGCCGTGGCTGCTGCCCTCATCCTGGCCGACAAGTCAGACGTGCACAGGTCGAGAGTGCGGAACGCCGACCCCACGACGTTCGAGATCCACGACCGCGTGAACTACGCCGTCCTGAGGTCGTTTTTGAGGGTAGACGCCCATGCGCGCACCATAACTCTGGAACTAGAGATCGACACGGATATATCCCCTGTCATGGACTACTTTGAGATCTTCCTGGCGAGAATGGTGATGTGCAGGCGGGCCGCCCAGTTCTTGCGGTGCCACTTCAAGCTTGAAATAAACGGCGCCAAGCTGCTGTAGTAACCCGGGCCGGACGTCGGCCCGTGAGCGGGAACGGGCCTGTGAGCCATTCGCGGGGACCTGGCCTGAGCCGCCGAGCCGCAGAGCCGCCGTTTCGTTGACAAGCCCCAACGCAATCCATATAATGTGGTTGTGTCAGTCTGGGCGGGCAAAGGAGGAACCGGATTCATGAGGTCAGGAACCCTCTGGAAGCTCGTTGGCATCGCTGCGTTATGCGTGGTATGCGCTGTGGTTATTTACAAGCTGCCCATGAACCTCGGCCTCGACCTCCGGGGGGGTACCCGGATGGTCCTCGAGGCGAGGGACACCGACACAGTGAAGGCCGACGAGGATGCTGTGGCACGTGCCAAAGAAGTCATCGAAAGAAGAGTCAACCAGCTCGGTGTGTCTGAGCCAGCCATCTACCGGCAAGGTGCGAAGCGGATCGTCGTCGAGTTGGCTGGTGTGAAGGACCCGCAGAGGGCGAGAGAGGTCATCGGCAGGACCGCCCAGCTCGAGTTCAGGGACGAGCAGGGAAACGTCATAATGACCGGCAGCGATCTTAAGAACGCGACGGCGGGCTCGGATGAGTACGGCCGTCCAGCGGTGCATTTTGAACTCACGAGCGAAGGCGCGAAAAAGTTCGAGAAGGCGACCCGCGAGAACATCGGTCGCCCGATTTCGATATACCTTGACCAGGAGCTTCTATCCTCGCCTGTGGTGCAGAGCGTCATCAGAGACAAGGGCCAGATCACCGGCATCGGTAGCATGGACAAGGCCAAGGACCTTTCCATGATGCTCCGCGCTGGCGCGTTGCCGGTGCCGCTGGACCTTCTTCACAGTGAGGTGCTCGAGCCGACCCTCGGACAGGAATCCATCGACCAGAGCAAGGTCGCCGCCGTTATAGGCGCAGGGCTCGTGGTCTTGTTCATGCTCGCGGTGTACAGGCTACCAGGGATCATGGCGGACATTGCGCTCGGCGTGTATGGTCTCATCGTCCTCGCGGCGCTGGCGGTGATTCACGCCGTACTCACGCTGCCGGGCATCGCGGGTCTCATTCTCTCGGTGGGCATGGCGGTTGACGCCAACGTAATCATCTTCGAGCGAATCAAAGAGGAAATGCGCGGCGGCAAGCGGCTTCGGGCCGCCATCGACGCCGGGTTCACGCGGGCGTTCGGGTGCATACTCGACTCCAACGTCACAACGCTCATCACCGCCGCCGTCCTGTACGTGTATGGGACCGGCGCCGTGAGGGGCTTCGCGGTTACACTTGGGCTCGGCATAATCGCCAGTATGTTCACGGCGATAGTTGTCACGAGGGTTCTCATAACCGCCGTGGTGGATCGGAACCCCGAGAGATACGCAAGGTACTTCGGCGCGTAGGGAGGTTGGAACCGTGAATATAATCGGCAAGAGGCGCTTGTTCCTTGCCATATCAGGGATACTCGTGGCCTGCGGGATCATCGCGCTTCTCACTCGCGGCTTGAACCTTGGGGTTGACTTCACCGGCGGGTCTCTCCTCAGGCTTAGGTTCGAGAGGCCAGTCACGGCGAGCGAAGTTTCCGAGGCGCTCACGAGCAGGGAGCTTGCGGACATGAATCTCCGGAAGGCCGTGGTCCAGCCTATAGGGGGAACCAACGACGTGCAGGTGAGGGCGCAGGTCGGAGGGCGACCCCTCAATGATGAGCAGGTCGGGCGGATCGTGGCGACCCTGTCCCAGAGAATAGGCCAGGTCAGCGTCATCGAATCCCAGATGGTCGAGGGAGTCATCGGGAGGGAGCTTCTGAGCCGGGCTCTCACGGCGGTCGTGATATCGTGGATCGGGATAATCATATACGTGTCTGTTCGATTCGAGTTTAAGTTCGCGGTGGCAGCGGTCCTCGCGCTCATACACGACACCATAATCGTACTAGGTGCGTTCGCCCTAATGGGGAGACAGGTGAATAGCCCCTTCATCGCGGCCGTGCTCACGATCATCGGGTATTCCATCAACGACACCATAGTCATATTCGACAAGATACGCGAGAACCTCAGGCTTCGGAAGAAGGAGACCCTGGAGGAGCTCACCAACAAGAGCATACTGCAGACGCTGACGCGGTCGTTGAACACTGTGATAACGACGCTGCTTGCCGTGTTCGCGCTCTTCTTCTTCGGTGGAGCCAGCATCAAGGATTTCAGCCTCGCCCTCATCATTGGCCTTATCACTGGTACGTACTCATCGATATTCATAGCGAGCCCCATATGGCTCGAGTGGAGGATGTGGGAAAGGGCGAGGCAGCAGCGGCGGATCGCCGCGGCTAGCAGGTCAAAGCAGCCTGGGCCCGCGAAAGCTAGGTAAACCAGGTAGGCGAGGGGGCTCGCGAGTCCAAACGGGAGGGCAAGTTTCGCGCGGGCCGCGCGGGAGGTGTAGCGGGTGACGTTGGTGGACAAGGCTCAGATCATGGACGCTGACGGGATGAGACGCGCCATAGTCCGCATAGCCCACGAGATTCTCGAAAAGAATCGGGGCACCGAGGGGCTCGCCCTCGTTGGCATTAGAACGAGGGGCTTTCCCCTGGCTGAACGGCTAGCAGAGGCCATACGCCAGATCGAGGGGAAGAGGCTCCCGGTGGGGATCCTTGATATCACGCTCTACAGGGACGACCTGAGCACCATCGACGTGCAGCCGCAGGTACGCAAGACAGAGATCCCCTTCGACGTGGCAAGAAAGGACATCGTCCTCGTGGACGATGTCATATTCACCGGGCGGACAGCCCGGGCCGCGCTTGACGCCATCATGGACCTCGGTCGGCCGTCTCGGATTCAGCTTGCCGTGCTGGTCGACCGGGGTCACAGAGAGGTCCCGATCAGGCCCGACTACGTGGGTAAGAACGTTCCCACGTCTCGGAGGGAGATCATCAGCGTAAGGCTGGTGGAGGTGGACGGCAAGGACGAGGTCGTGATACAGGAGCCCGAGGCGTCCTAGACGCTGCGGGCTCAATCAAAACCAAGCGAACCCCTTTAAAAGGGTCCAGCGAGGCCGGAAGGGGGGATGAGCGGGCACGGATTGTACGACGTACTGCCTCCCTGCCGGCGTGGCCGGCAGGGAGGCTTTTGGTGTACGCCGTGCGAGAATGGGGCGCGAGTGTGCAGGACATCGAGGACAAGCTAGGTATGAACGACGAACGACGTGTCTCACGCGACGCCCAAGTGAGGGTGCAGGAATGCTCCCGGCTCCCGGGAGCGGTTGCCGGTGCTTGCACGACGGGGCGTGGAGAATTCGGCTATCTCGCGCGCCGAATTCGAACGAGGTGTGCTGCAAGCGCGCCGTCCCCGGAGGGCAACACCGGCAACCGTCGGCAGGACACCTCTGCCGAAAAGCAGCACGAGCTTCTGGCGACACACTTAGTCGGGCGGTCCGCTTGGGACGCTGTGCCCGGTTGCAAGGCCCGCAACCCGGCATCTACTGGAAGAAAGGCGCGAACCGACGCACCCTCACTCAGGGAACACGAGCCCTGCGGCCCGGGCTGAACGGGCCGCGCGAGGTCGTCAAGCAAAGGGGGAAGGACGGGATGCCGCTCAGACACAAAGACCTATTGGGCCTGGAGTACCTCGAACGCGAGGAGATCGAGCTCATTCTGGATACAGCCGTGCCGATGAAGGAGATATTCACGCGGGAGATCAAGAAGCTGCCTACACTGCGGGGCAAGACCATGGTCAACCTGTTCTACGAGCCGAGCACGAGGACGAGGACGTCCTTCGAGCTCGCGGGGAAATGGATGAGCGCGGACGTGACGAACATCGCGACGTCCACGAGCAGCGTGGTGAAAGGCGAAAACCTGAAAGACACCGCGAGGACCCTCGCAGCCCTCGGCGCGAACTTCATAGTCATCCGTCATCAGATGGCGGGCGCGCCGCATCTCGTGGCACGGACGGTGACCGCTTCCGTGATAAACGCCGGTGACGGCCGCCACGAACACCCCACACAAGCGCTCCTCGACCTCTTCACCATCAGGGAACGTCTCGGGCGCATCGAAGGTCTCAAGGTCGCCATCGTCGGTGACATCCTGCACAGCAGGGTTGCGAGGTCCAACATATGGGGGCTCACGAAACTGGGCGCTCACGTGACCGTGTGCGGTCCCAGGACCCTCATCCCACCCGAGATCTCCGGCATGGGCGTGGAAGTCACCTGTGACCTCGACGAGGCGCTGGCCGACGCCGACGTCGTGAACGTTCTCAGGCTTCAGCTTGAGAGGCAAAGGAAGGGGCTCTTCCCGAGCATTCGCGAGTACTCGGAGATGTATGGCCTCACGCGTAAGAGGGTCGAAAAGTGCAAACGCGGCGTGCTGATCCTGCACCCGGGGCCGGCAAACCTCGGGGTGGAGATCACCGAGGAGGTCGCCGAGAGTCAGAACGCCGCCATACACGGGCAGGTCACAAACGGCATCGCGTGCCGGATGGCCGTGCTCTATCTGCTTTCGGGAGGAGGGAAACCCAGTGAAGTTAGCGCTTAAGGGAGGCCGCGTGGTGGATCCCCGTAACGGCCTGGACGGGACGATGGACGTGCTCATAGAGGAAGGGAAGATCGTCGCCATTGGCATGGACCTCGGCGGCTCCCTCGGCCCGCAGGACGGACGGGTGCTCGACGTGAGCGGGAAGGCGGTGCTCCCGGGGCTCATCGACATGCACGTACATCTTCGCGAGCCCGGCAGGGAGGACGAGGAAACCATCGAAACCGGCACCCTCGCCGCAGCGAGAGGAGGGTTCGTGGCTGTGGCGTGCATGCCAAACACGGATCCGCCCTTGGACACCGGAGCGGCTGTCACGTTCGTGCTTTCGAGAGCCAGGGAGACCGGCCACGTTAGGGTCCTGCCAGTGGGTGCCATCACGAAGGGCCTTGCCGGGGTTGAACTCGCCGAGGTGGGCGAGTTGCGCAAGGCCGGTGCGGTTGCGATATCGGACGACGGACATCCCGTCAACAACTCCAGGGTGATGCGCTACGCCATGGAGTACGCAAGTATGTTCGATATACCAGTGATATCTCACGCCGAGGACGTTGAGCTCTCGGCCGGCGGAGCCATCAACGAAGGTTACTGGTCCACACGACTCGGGCTGCCCGGGATCCCCGCCGCCGCCGAGGAGGCCATGGTGGCGAGGGACATCCTTCTTGCCGAGCTTACCGGGGCCAGGCTCCATATCGCTCATGTCAGCACCGCCGGCTCGGTGGATCTCGTGCGACGCGCCAAGGAGAGGGGCGTGAAGGTGACATGTGAGGCCACGCCCCACCATTTCACCCTTACTGACGCTGCAACAGCGGGCTACGATGCGAACACCAAGGTGAACCCGCCACTTCGAACGGAAAGGGACGTGGAGGCGCTGCGCCGCGGGCTGGCGGACGGTACGATAGACGCGATTGCGTCCGACCACGCACCCCACACGGCGGAGGAGAAAGAGGTGGAATACGAGCTAGCCGCGTTCGGAATGATCGGACTGGAGACGGCCCTGCCCCTTGCCATCACCGAACTTGTCAAGACGGGGGTCCTCGCCCTCGGCCAGCTCGTGGAGAGGATGTCGTACGCCCCCGCGAGGATCCTCGGGCTCGACTGGCCCGGACTTGTGCCCGGCGCGCCAGCGAATA
Source organism: Bacillota bacterium (assembly GCA_012842395.1). Classification (NCBI taxonomy): domain Bacteria; kingdom Bacillati; phylum Bacillota; species Bacillota bacterium. The sequence continues at coordinate 78,914 of DUSX01000004.1, read as the reverse complement.
TCACGGTTGTCGACCCGGACGCGAGTTTCACGGTAGACCCGTCCACATTCGCATCCCTTTCGCGGAATACACCCTTTGGTGGCCGGCGGCTTTTCGGGAGGGTCTTTGCGACCGTGGTGGCGAAGGAAGGCTCGGTTGAGATATGGACCGCGCCTGAGGATGCGGCGAGATCCTGAGGTTGCCTGGTAAGAGACGAGAGGAGGAGCGGTTTCCGTGGCGCGCAAACCTGGGTGCGAGAGGCCCGCTCTCACGGCGTCAGTAGCGGTACTGGTCGAAAACGAGATGGTAGGCCCGGGGTGTTACCGGATGCTGCTGGCGAACCGCCACATAGCACGCCACGCGCTGCCGGGCCAGTTCGTACACGTGCGACTCCCCGGCCCGTCCCTGGACCCACTTCTAAGGCGCCCGTTCAGCGTCTGCCTGACGGAGCCGGGGGACGGGACGTTCACGCTGCTCTATCAAGCAGTGGGCAAGGCTACGAGGGCCCTCGCGGCATTGCCGCGTGGAGCAGAGCTCGACGTGCTCGGGCCGCTCGGGAGAGGATTCGATATTCCGAAAGCGCACGTGCGCTCGCGGGAACTGGCAGCGAAGCGCGGTGCAAACGCTGGCGCCGGGGCCTCCCCGCCGACGATCGCTCTCGTGGCCGGGGGGCTGGGGGTGGCGCCCCTCATCATGCTGAGCCACGCGCTGTCGCGTTCGGGCCTGGGGTTTGCGTTCATCGTCGGTGCGAGGAGCCGCGAATTCCTCGTGGGCCTCGACATGGTTCCGGCGATCCCCAGCGAGAGTGGACCGTCCCGGATCGCGCAGCCGGAGGCGGGCCCCGGGCGGGCTGGGCGGCGGCTCGAGGAGTGCGCGGCCGGGCGTGTGGCAGGGCGTGCGGTGCTGAGGGTGGTGACCGAGGACGGGAGCGCTGGTGAGCAAGGCCTCGTGACCCACGTCTTCAGCGAAGTGCTGGCTTCGCACAACGTGGCGCTCGCGTACGCCTGCGGCCCTACGGAAATGCTTCGCGAGGTGGCGAGGATCGGCCAAGCGCACGGCGTGCCGGTGCAGATAAGCCTGGAGGAGAGGATGGCGTGCGGCCTCGGCGCGTGTCTCGGTTGCGCCGTCAAGGCGAGCCAAGCCTCGGTGGAGGCGGGGCGACCAGCCTACCTTCGCGTGTGCTGTGACGGCCCAGTGTTCGGGTCGGAGGAGGTGGACCTTGATGGCGCAACCTGACCTTTCGGTCACCATAGGCTCGATCAGGATGAAGAACCCAGTGATGGCGGCGTCAGGCACGTTCGGATTCGGGAGAGAGTTCGCCCGCCTCTTCGACATCTCCGCCCTCGGAGCGATTGTGACGAAGGGCTTGACCTTGCGGCCTCGAGCAGGCAACCCACCCCCGAGGCTGTGGGAGACACCGTGCGGGCTGCTCAATTCCGTAGGGCTCCAGAACCCGGGGCTCGCCACCTTCGCGAGGGACGAGGCACCCGTGCTTGCGGCCCGCGGCGTGCCCATCATCGCGAACATCTCCGGCGACTCGGTGGCCGAGTTTTGCGAGCTCGCGTCGCGCCTGGAGGACGTGCCGGGGATCCAGGGGATCGAGGTCAACGTATCGTGCCCGAACATCCACGCCGGCGGACGGCCCTTCGCGAGCGACCCGGAAGCGGTGTACGAGGTGACCGCCGCTGTCAGGCGGGCGAGTGCGAAAACTCTCATAGTGAAGCTCTCGCCGAATGTGGCTGACATCGCGGGTTCGGCAAGGGCGGCTGAGATGGGTGGCGCGGACGCAGTGTCGTGCGTGAACACGTATCTTGGCGTCGCCATAGATGCCCGGCGGATGAGGCCCGCGTTCTCCCGGGTCTTTGCAGGGCTCTCAGGGCCGGCAATCAGGCCGCTTGCGCTGCGGGCCGTGTGGGAGGTGGCGTCCTGCGTGAAGATCCCCGTGGTTGGCATGGGCGGGATATGCACGGCGCAGGACGCCGTGGAGTTCCTTCTCGCGGGTGCCACGGCCGTCGCGATCGGCACAGGAAACTTCATCTCGCCCACGACGTGCCTCGACGTCATAGATGGCATACGCTCCTATCTGGCCGATCGGGGCATGAGTGCCGTGACCGACCTTGTGGGGCGTGCAAGATGGCGTGCGAGATGCCGTTGTCGCGACAACATGGGTGAGAGCGACGCGCCGCGGGTGCCGGACTGCGGATCTTCTGCGAACGAGAAGCATGCATGGGGGGAAAGCGAGCGTGGAAGCGAAGACCGAGGTCGTTGTGGCTCTTGATACGAGCTCCGCTCAAGAGGCGCTCTCGCTGGTGAGACGCCTCATGCCCGATATCAGCATGTTTAAGGTCGGAATGGAGCTCTTCTACTCGTGCGGGCCAACCATCGTTGATGACGTGACTGCCCTCGGGGCGAAGGTGTTCTTGGATCTCAAGCTCCACGACATCCCCGCTACGGTAGGTCGCGCCATGGCGGCCCTCGTGAGGCCCGGTGTGCACATCGTTGACATTCACGCCGCAGGCGGGTCCGAGATGATGAAGCAAGGGCTCTTAGCTGCGCGCAAGGCCGCTACGGAGCGAGATCTGCGCCCACCAAAGGTCGTGGGCGTGACAGTGCTCACCAGCATAGACCAGCGTGCTTTCGCGGAAGAGGTCGCGCCAGGCTGTGTCCACGGGCTGGCGGAGCACGTCGTCCGGATGGCACTCCTTGCCAAGGAGAGCGGGCTCGATGGGGTCGTGACGTCCGCGTTGGAGGCGCCTGCGGTACGCGAGGCGTGCGGACGTGGTTTTGTCACGGTGGTTCCAGGCGTGAGGCCAGCGTGGGCACAAGACGCGCACGACCAGAGGAGGTGCGTTACCCCGACCCAAGCGGTGCTTGCGGGAGCCGACTTCATCGTCGTTGGCAGGCCCATCACGCACGCGACCCGTCCGCGGGACGCAGCGAAAAAGCTCTTGGACGAGGTGAGGGAGGCGAGCCAGGATGGGAGACAGTAGGAACGGTCACCTGTCATCGGCACGGACGGATTCGGAAGAGGTGCTGGCGACGCTGAAACAAGCCGGAGCGTACCTCACGGGTCACTTCAGGCTCAGCTCGGGCCTCCACAGCCCGGTGTACATCGAGAAGTTCCGGCTTCTCGAACGTCCGGAGCTCGCCGCGAAAGTGCTCGGCCGTCTCGCCGATAGGTTCCAGGGAGAGCGCGTCGACGTGGTGATAGGCCCCACTACAGGCGGCATTCTCGTGGCGTACGAGGTCGCGCGTAAGCTGGGAACGAGGGCCATGTTCGCCGAAAGAGAAGGCGGCCGCCGCGTTCTCCGGCGGGGGTTTGCGATAGCGCCTGGCGAACGCGTCCTCGTAGTGGAGGATGTCGTGACGACCGGCCTCTCCGTGAGAGAGGTCTTGAACCTCGTGGCAGAAAGCCGAGGGGAGGTTGTGGGGGTCGGCATCATCGTGGATAGGAGCGGGGGTCGCGTGGATTTCGGCGTGCGGGCTGAAAGCCTCGTCCAGGTCGCATTTGAGACTTACGTCCCGGAGGAATGTCCCCTGTGCGGAGCGAATATACCACTGGCCGATCCCGGTTCGAGAAGGCTCGGGCTCGGCTAAGGCGCTTAAGGCATCGGAGGCGACGTGGCATGATAGATCGTTACGCTTATCCAGAAATGAGGCAGCTTTGGGAGCAGGAGAACAAGTACAAGAAGTGGCTGGAGATCGAGATCCTGGCTTGCGAGGGTTGGGCGAGCATAGGGCGCGTGCCTGCCGAGGCCGTCGAAGCCATCAGGGAAAAGGCGCGCTTCGACATAGCGCGGATCAAAGAGATAGAGGCGATAGTCGACCACGACGTCATAGCGTTTCTGACCAACGTCAGCGAAAACGTGGGGCCGGAAGCACGCTACATACACATGGGCATGACCTCCTATGACGTGGTGGACACCGCCCTTTCATTGCTCCTGCGGGACGCGTCCGAGATAATCATCCGTGACATCCGCAGGGTCATCGACGTTTTGACCGAGAAAGCCCGGGAACACAAGAACACGCCCATGATCGGCCGCACCCATGGCGTTCACGCGGAGCCCATCACCTTCGGCCTCAAGCTGGCTGTGTGGGTGTCGGAGATGCGCCGGAACCTGGCGAGGATGCAGCGCGCGCGCGACGTAGTCAGCGTTGGCAGGATCTCCGGGGCCGTCGGCACGTACGCGAGCATGGACCCAAGGGTTGAGGAATACGTCTGCAGCAAGCTAGGGCTCACGCCTGCGGACGCGTCCACCCAGGTGCTCTCGCGCGACCGCCATGCCGAATACGTCACCACCCTTGCGATCATCGCGGGCTCTTTGGAGAAGTTCGCGACAGAGATACGCGGGCTACAGCGCACCGAGGTGTTCGAGGTGCAGGAGCCATTCCGGCCGGGCCAGAAGGGTTCCTCGGCCATGCCGCATAAGCGCAACCCCATAATCTCGGAGAGGGTCACCGGCCTTGCGAGGGTCATGCGCGGATACGCTCTTGCAGCGATGGAGAACACCGCGCTCTGGCATGAGCGCGACATAAGCAACTCGTCTGTCGAGCGCGTCGTCCTCCCCGACGCGACGACGCTTGCGGACTACATGCTCCGAAAGTTCGCCGAGGTCATGGAGGGGCTCGTTGTCAGGAAGGACAGGATGACCGCCAACCTTGAGATGACGGGCGGCCTCGTTTACTCCGAGGCCGTGATGCTCGCCCTCGTCGGGCGGGGCCTCAACCGCGAGCACGCATACGCGCTCGTGCAGCGCAACGCGGCGAGGGCCTGGGACGAGGGGCTGAACTTCAAAGACCTCGTCTTCGGCGACCCGGAGATCACCGCGATTCTGAAGCCCGCTGACCTGGAAGCGTGCTTCGACCTATCGAGGCATCTCGCTCATATCGACGACATCTTCCGGCGAGTAGGGATCTGAACGTCGCGGCGAGCTGCAGGAGTCTCACCGCTACAGCGAGCTACGTGGAGAGCCTCGGGGACCCGGCGCGCGTGCGCACGTCGGGGCGATGTCCAAGCACCCGTTCCCCGCTCGTTCAATATCATGCTGTAGACTGTGTCCTGCCCGTGAATGCGCTCCGCATCTCGGCGTCCGCACACGGGAACGGCACCGTGCGCCCCTGGGAGAGAGGCGCATAGGGGAGGGATAACATGAAGTCCCATGGGAAGGGCTGGGTAAAGAAGGTGTTCCCCGGAGCCAACACGCCCGAGGGCTTTTTCTCGTTCTATGAGCAGCTGCTCCCGCCCGACGCAAACAAGACGATAATCGTAAAGGGCGGGCCCGGCGTCGGCAAGTCGACCTTCATGAAGAGGGTCGGACAAAGGTTCGTCGACATGGGTTACGATGTCGAGTTCTTCTGTTGTTCGTCTGACAACGACTCCTACGACGGCGCGGCCGTGCACGATCTGGGCTTTACCGTTGTGGACGGCACTGCTCCGCATGTCGTGGACCCGAAAAACCCGGGCGCGGTGGACGAGATCATCAACCTCGGGGAGTTCTGGAACGAAAGCTCGCTCCGTGCGTCGAGACGTGAGATAATGAATGCCAACGCTGAGATCTCGCGCCTTTTCGAGCGCGCCTTCCGGTACCTCAAGGAGGCGAAGATCGTCCACGATGATTGGGAGGCGTGCTACACGGAGGCGCTGGACTTCGGTTACGTCAATTGCATGGCTGACGAGATGAAGCGTGACATCCTCGGGGACCTGCCGGTGACAAGGGTGCCCGGCCGGCCCAGGCGTCTCTTCGCGAGCGCTCTGTCGCCCGACGGGCCCGTCCACCACCTCGATACCATTGTGGGGAGGCTTCCGCGCAGGTACGTGCTCAAAGGAGAGCCTGGAACGGGCAAGTCCACCATCGCGCGCAAGATCGGTGAGGCCGCAATAGAACGCGGTCTCGACGTCGAGTTCTATCACTGCCCGCTGGACCCCACGGAAGTGGATCACGTGGTGATTCCCGCCCTCGGAGTAGCGGTGATAAGCGGCACGTGGCCGCACCTTTTCGACGCGTCCAAAGAACTCGATAGGACCGTCGAGATGAAGGTAGCGCTCGACAGAGGGGTGCTCTCCAAATACCAGGACATCATAGCAAGCTCGAGGGAAAGGTTTCACCAGGCCATTCTCAGAGCGACCGAGTTCCTGCACAAGGCGAAGACTGTGCATGACGAGATGCAGGCCTATTACGTGCGGAGCATGGACTTTGGGGCGGTCGACCGTCTCTCGGAGCGCGTGATCGCAAGGCTCATCGACCTTGAGCGCGAAGCGGGGGCCGAGGTCACCGCGTAGTTTGGCGCAACCGGCGAACCAGCGATACCGACGCGAGCGTGCGGCTCCTAGGCGCTTCCCCGCGGCGGCCTGGGAGCCGCCACGATCGTCTTCTCGTGGTCGTAGATGACCATGCCCGGGCGAGCCCCCTTCGGCTTCCTCACATGCTTCCTGAGAGTGTAATCCACTGCGGCTTTGGTCGCGGAACGAGCTTTGCTGTAGTACGCGGCGATCTCCGCTGCGCGCAGCAGCACGCTGTCGGAGACCCGCTGAGGTTCCTCCGGCCGGACTCTAAGCACCACATGGGCGCCGGGCACGCCTCTCGCGTGCAGCCATATATCGTTAGGCCGCGCCATCTTCAAGGTGAGAAGATCGTTCTCCGTGTTGTTCCGCCCTACAAGGACCTCGTTGCCTTCGACGTCGAAACGCAGCGGCCCCGCTGCGGACGGCGCCTCGTGCCTGCGGGCCCCGGGTCGTTCTCTCTTGGGATGGCTGAGGTATCCCTGGTCTGCGAGCTCGCGGCGGATCTGCTCTATTGCCTCGAGGCTCTCAGCCTGTTCGATGGTCACCGCCACCTGCTCGAGGTACTCGAGCTCTGCCCGGGTCAGGTCAGCCTGCTCCTTCGCCACTGCGAGCCGGCGCTTGGCCCGCGCATACTTCTTGAAGTATTCTTGGGCGTTCTCGTGGGGCGAGAGCCTGGGATCGAGCTCGACCTCCACCCGCCGCAACTGGGGGTCGAAATAATCGACGACTTCAGCTCTTGGCTGGCCACTCTCGATGATCTGGGCGTTCGCCGTGATTAGCTCCCCAGCCCGTCGAAATTCGTCCGCCCTCTCGGCCTCTCGAATCTCCTCCTCCTGGGCGGCGAGCTTGCGCCGGAGCCGATCGATGGCCGTGGAGACAGCGCGCAACACGTCCTGCGACGCGGCAGAGAGCGTCAGAGTCCTCTCGCGCGGCGTGAACGCATAGTCCAAGAGCGCCCCCACTGTGGGAAAATCCACCCGCTCCTCCGGCCCCGCTGCTTCCGCCGGAGCCTGTGCAGGCGCGCCGATGACGGATATCCATGCCACGGCACCGGTCTTCCGGTCCACACCTGCGCACGGCGAAAACCGACCCTCGCGGACGCTCGCCATGGCCCGGGAGAACTCCTCCCACAGTCGAGCCACGCCGTCGGGGGCCAGGCCTGAGATGCGCTGCGCCGCCCCCGTGCCGGCGGCCTCGTCGCCCGGCATTCCCCTTGTAGCCAGATCCGCCTGGGACACTATCACCCTGGCAGAATCGCGTCCAAGCCCCATGAACGCGTGAGTGAGAAACTCTTCGGAGGAAAGCTCCGGATGATCGCGGGCGAAGCGTTCCAGGGCCTCCGAGAATTCGCTCGCAGACGTCTGCAGCGGGTTCAGCCTCTCCTGCGAAGGTGGCGGCACATACTTCGTCCCAGGACGCACCGTGCGCACGCGGCTCTGCGCGGGGCCGATGTGCTTGATGCTGTCGAGGACGAGCCCCGATCGGTCGTCTACAAGAATGATGTTGCTGTGCCTGCCCATTATCTCTATGACGAGCGTCCTTGGCGGATCGTCATACGGGCCCACAAACCCGATCTCGAGGACCCTATCAAGGCCCTTCTGATCAAGCCGGGCGATCCTTGCGCCAACAAGATGTTTCCTTAGGAGCATGCAGAACGCGGGCGGCGCTGGAGGATTCTCGCGCTCCGCCGTGGTCGCGTGCACGCGTGCGCACGACGCCTCCGCCGATGCGATGATACCGACGCTGCGCCCCGGACGGCGCGCTACGATGAGCACGTCGAGCTTCCCAGGCTGATAAACCGAGTCTACCCTGGCCCCTTGTGTAAGTTCCCGCAGCTCGGCCACGACAGCCGCCATGACGATGCCGTCGAACGTCATTCGCCTCACCCCGATCGCGTCCACGTGTAGTATATGGCTCGCAGGACCCGCCGTCAACGCTACGCGCCGCCGGGCACAGGACGGACGCAGGCCTGCATTCCAGCGACGAGCTCCAGCGACGAGCCACTCCCCAAGGCGGGCTGCCATCCTCCCTCATCATGTCATCTCAGTCCTTGCAAGGCATACAAGACCTTCGCAACAGCCACTCGGACGGCGTCGTACCGCCCCGCAGGCTTTCGCCTGCTTCTCTGACGTCGGCAGGGTTGCCGGTGCTTGCACGACGGGGCGTGGAGAATTCGGCTGTCTTGAGCGCCGAATTCGAACGAGGCGTGCCGCAAGCGCGCCGTCCCCGGAGGGCAACACCGGCAACCCGAAGGAAGACTCCGGCGCCTAAGACTGGCGCACTTCGGGCGATGTCCCCAGACATGTTCCCATGGACAAGGGCATATCAATGAATGTGTGACGTCCCGGCACCGGAGCCGGGGCGCTGGCACTCTTCAAGGCGACAGGGGTGAGCGTCTTGCAGGACCGGAAGGAGCACTCGTGGCACAGCATGGGCCCGTCCGCGGTGGCGTCGTGCCTCAGAACCAGCCTCGTGGCGGGGCTGTCTTCGAGGGAGGCGGCAAGGAGGCTCGGCAGAACCGGGCCCAACGAGCTTCGGCAAGCCAGGAAGGCCTCGGCTCTCAAGATGTTTGCGGACCAGTTCAGCGACTTCATGGTATTGGTGCTCATCGCGGCGGCCGGGATATCGGCGGCGCTGGGAGAGACAGGCGATGCCTTCACGATCCTGGCCATCGTCACCCTGAACGCAGCTCTTGGCTTTCTGCAGGAGTATCGCGCGGAGCGCTCCCTCGAAGCGCTCAAGGAGCTTGCGGCACCGTCCGCCAGGGTCATCCGGGACGGTGCGCCCATGGAGGTGAAGGCGAGGGAGGTCGTCCCTGGAGACCTCCTCCTCGTCGAGGTCGGCGACAGGATCCCGGCGGACGCCCGGCTGGTCGAGACGACCGCCCTAGAGGTGGAGGAGTCGGCACTTACCGGCGAGTCGGTGCCCGTCGTCAAGAGATCGGACGACGTCTTGGCGGCGACTGTGCCGGTCGGAGACAGGCGGAACATGGTCTTCATGGGCACGGTCGTCACGCGCGGCAGGGGGAAGGCTGTGGTCGTCGCAACTGGCATGGATACCGAGATAGGCCGGATCGCCCACCTGATACAGGAGGAGAGAGAGGAGCTCACGCCTCTTCAGCGGCGGCTCGAGCACCTAGGCAGGACGCTCGTGTTCATCTGCATCGCCCTGTGCGCTCTCGTTTCTGCGGCTGGCATCTGGCGCGGCGAAGGGGTCATCGAGATGTTCCTCGCCGGGGTCAGCTTGGCTGTGGCGGCTATTCCCGAGGGCCTGCCCGCGGTGGTGACCATAGCCCTTGCCCTCGGTGTGCAGCGGATGAGCAAGCGGAATGCCATAGTGCGGCGCCTGCCGGCCGTGGAAACCCTGGGCTGCACGACAGTGATTTGCTCTGACAAGACGGGCACCCTCACCCGGAACGAGATAACCCTGACGGAGCTGGACCTCGGCGGCAGGTTGATAGAGGTCACCGGCACCGGTTACGCCCCGTTCGGGCAGTTCATCGAGGCCGGTAGACCCCTCGATCCACTTGCCGATGACCACCTTGCCCTGGCCCTCCGGATCGGCCTGTACTGCAACAACGCGCGGCTTACGTGCGGCGGGCAAGTGGCCGGTCCGGACTCGGTTATGCAGCCTGCTGCGGCACGCGCGACGCGACGCGGCCCCGCCGGCGGCCGATGGGGCGTTCTGGGTGATCCCACGGAAGGGGCTCTTGTGGTGGCCGCGGCCAAAGCAGGGTTGCTCCGCGACCGGGCCCCGTCGGGCGGGCGGGCAGCGCTCCTGTACGAGATCCCCTTCGACCCGGAGCGCAAGATGATGACCGCTGTCTACGAGAACCCACGAGGCAGGGGCGCCATCGCCTACGTCAAGGGTGCGCCCGAGGTGCTGGTGGGCTTGTCCGGCTCGCTCTTGGTGGGCGGGCAGGCAAGGCCCATGACAAGGAGCGACAGGGACGCCGTTCTCGCGCGAAGCGCGCGGATGGCCGCGCGCGGCTTGCGCGTGCTGGCCCTCGCGTATCGCGAGCTTCCGGAGGGCCTGCACCTGGATGTCCGTTCAGCGGGCCGCATCGAGACGGACCTCGTGTTCGTCGGCCTCGCGGGGATGGTGGATCCTCCGCGAGAGGATGTGAAGCGCGCCATCAGGACCGCCCGCAGCGCCGGCATCAGGACGATCATGGTAACCGGAGATCACGCGGGGACGGCCACTGCCGTGGCCAGCGCCCTCGAACTCGCGGACGGCGAGGCCCGGGCCATCACGGGACCGGAGATCGATCACATGACGGGGGAGGCTTTCTCGAAGGCGGTGGTCACGACGTCGGTGTTCGCGAGGGTATCCCCCGAGCACAAACTCCGGATCGTGCGGGCGCTCAAGAGCCAGGGACACGTGGTCGCGATGACAGGCGACGGCGTGAACGACGCACCCGCTGTCAAGGAGGCGGACATCGGCGTGGCTATGGGCATGTCCGGCACCGACGTCACCCGTGAGGCCGCCGCGATGGTTCTCGCCGATGACAATTACGCCACCATCGTCGCGGCCGTTGAAGAAGGCCGCGGGATATACGATAACATTCGTAAGTTCATAAGATACCTGCTCGCGTGCAACGCCGGCGAGGTTCTCTCAATGCTCATCGCGGTGCTTGTGGGATTGCCGTTGCCTCTCGTGCCCATGCAGATCCTGTGGATGAATCTCGTGACCGACGGCCTTCCGGCGATCGCGCTCGGTGTCGACCCGGTGGACCCGGATGTGATGACGAGGAAGCCACGGGACCCCAAGGAGGGGGTGTTCTCGAGGGGGCTCGGACTCAAGATAGCCTCGCAGGGCGTATTCATCGGTCTGTGCACGATAGCGGCGTTTCTCGTGTCCCTCTTTCTCCATGCGGACATCACGCGCGCGCGCACCGTCGCTTTTACGTCCCTGGTCATGGCGCAGCTCTTGTACGTCTTTCACTGCCGGTCCGAGTATCGCTCCATCGTGGAGCTGAACCCTTGGTCCAACCCATACCTCGTCGGAGCTGTGCTGATATCCTCGGTGATGCAGGTTTCGGTGGTGTATTGGCCAGCCGTTCAACGCGTCTTTCACACCGTTCCTCTCAGGGGCGTGGACTGGTTGATCATTCTCGTGTTCTCAGGATGGTCCAGCGCTCTTGCGGTCGTGGCCCGCAAGGCGCGCCGCGCCCTCCTGCGTCACATGTCCGTGGTGCGGGCATGATTCGGGCCTGATCCAGTGGGTTGCTTTTTTCAATCCCCGTCCCGTCCCGGCCTGGATGCTGCGGGCAACCATGTAGGCGAACGAGGCAGCGAAACCGGGCTGAGCTGGCCTTGGGGACATGCCGCGACCTTTCCCGTGGTCAACACGGCAATTCATGCCAAAAAGCACTTGTGAACCGCAAATGCTATGTAGTAGAATAGGGTTCGGGAGGCGCGGCGCCTGATGCCGAAGAGCATGACCGGGTACGGCCGGGGAACGTCCACCGGCGAGGGGCTCATTGTCACGGTGGAGGTGCGTTCGACGAACCACCGATACCGTGATATAAGTGTGCGGATCCCGAGGGAGCTCGCCGAGCTCGAAGACAAGCTTCGGGCCCTCGTTGCGGAGAGCCTCGCCCGCGGGCACGTCGACGTAAGTGTCACGGTGGAAGAGGCCGGGGCCCCGTTGAAGACGGTCGAGGTCAGGATGGACCTGGCGCAGGCTTACCATGCCGCCGCCAAGGACCTCGCGGCGCGTCTCGGGATCGCCGGTGAGGTAGGAGTCGAGACCATTCTGAGTCTCCAGGACGTCGTCACGGTCAAGCCCGTTTCTGTCGACCCCGATGCCGCATGGCAGGTTGTGAAAGCCGCCGCGAACCAAGCCCTGGAGGCGCTCGCGAGGATGCGGGCGGCCGAGGGGGAGTCGTTGGCGCGCGATCTGGTTCATAGGACGTCGAAAATAGAGCAGCTTATAGCCAGGATCTCGGAGCGCGCCCCCGTCGTCGCAGAGGAATACAGAGCCAGGCTCGAGGCACGATTGCGTGAACTCCTTGCAGATGTTCCCATTGATGAGACGCGCATCGCAATGGAGGCGGCGATATACGCCGACAAGATCAACGTCACTGAGGAACTCGTAAGGCTTGCAAGCCATATAGCGCAGGTTCACTCGGTCATAGAACAGGCCGAGCCCGCCGGAAGGCGGCTTGAGTTCCTTGTACAGGAGATGCACCGGGAGGCCAATACCATAGGGTCGAAGTCGCAGGACGTCGAGATCTCTCATATGGTAGTGGAGATCAAGAGCGAACTCGAGAAGATCCGGGAGCAAATCCAGAACATAGAGTGACCCCGCCCCAGGCTACATCGAGTCTTACATGCAAGGAGGTGAGACCATGGCTTTGCCGGAGCTGAGCGCCGAGCAGAAGAGGGCTGCCCTCAAGAAGGCTCAGGAGATGCGTTCCAAGCGGGCGCAGATCCGCGAGAGCCTGAAGCGCGGCACCCTCACGCTGGAGAAGATCCTGAACAGTCCCGACGACAACGTGATATCCCGGATGCGCGTCGCGTACCTGCTGGAGTCGTTGCCACGGATCGGACGAGTCAGAAGTCGCAAGATTATGGAGGAAATAGGGATTCACGAGTCGAGAAGGGTCCAGGGTCTTGGGGCCAGGCAGAAGGAAGCGTTGCTCAAGAGACTGGCGAAATAGGGAGAGGTGCCGGACATGGACGTTAAGCTCATTAACATCGGGTTCGGGAACATCGTGGCGGCGAACCGCATCATCGCCATCGTGAGCCCCGAGTCCGCTCCCATCAAGAGAATTGTCCAGGAAGCCAGGGACCGCGGCAGGCTCATAGACGCGACGTACGGCAGGAGGACGCGTGCGGTAGTCATGACCGACAGCGACCACGTCATCCTGTGCGCGGTGCAGCCCGAGACCGTGGCCCACAGGCTGGGTGGCAAAGACTTGGGTCGTGAAGCTAGCGAGTGAGCGGTGTGCGGAGGAAGCGCGGGTTCCTTGTGGTGCTTTCCGGCCCATCGGGCGCCGGAAAGAACACCCTGGTGAATGAGCTGTTGAAACGAACCGAAGGCATACGTTATTCCGTGTCCGTCACCACGCGCCCGCCGGGGCCCGGAGAGATCGACGGGGTTCACTATCACTTCGTGACGCCCGAACGATTTCGCGAGATGCAAGAGGCGGGGGAGCTGCTGGAGTGGGCTACGGTATACGGCAATTCATATGGCACACCTCGCAGGTTCATCGAGGAAACGATCGAACAAGGGGAGGATGTGATCCTCGATGTGGACATACAGGGCGCACGGCAGGTGAGGGCGAGGTGGCCGGCGGGTGTGTTCGTGTATTTGATGCCGCCGTCCATGGAAGAGCTCAGGAGGCGCGCGACGCGGCGCGGGCGTGACGCGCCCGACGCGCTCTGTGCGCGTCTCAACGCGGCCATGGAGGAACTCGAGGCAGTCTTCGACTACGACTACGTGATCGTCAATGAGGATCTTGAGGTGGCCACAGAGAAGCTCAAGGCCATACTCACCGCGGAACGGTGCAGGATCGCCCGATGTGACCTGAGGTCCTTCGTCGACTCCCTGCGAAGGGAGGCTCGATGAGGTTTCAGGGCCTTCGAGCCGGTGACCGCCGGAAATTCATGCGTGTTTACGGGAGGGACGTTCCAAGATATGTCTTATCCACCTGTTGATGCGTTCGCCGACAAGGCCGAGAGCCGCTATGCTCTGGTGGTCGCGACGGCGAAGCGAGCAAGGCAGCTCATGAACGGGGCGAAGAGACTCGTAGATTCGAAGTCGGACAAGCCCGTAACCATAGCAATGGAGGAGATCCTCGCCGGAAAGGTCACGTTCGAGCAGCCCAAGTCAGGTATGAAGTAGTTGTGATTGTGGAATGTGTGGCGCCCCGCGAGGGGCGCCACACGACTGTAAGGAACGGACCGCCCGCCGGCCTGCGCAGCGGGAGCGGGGCGGGTGGGACAAGCCACGGGGGGCGAGGTGCGAGATGGACGGCTCGAAGCTGGAGAGCAAGACGGTGATTCTCGGAGTCACGGGAGGAATCGCCGCGTACAAGGCTGCTGAGGTCGCGAGCATCCTTGTGAAAAGCGGGGCAGAGGTTCACGTCGTCATGACCGAGGCGGCCACGAAGTTCGTCTCGCCCCTCACGTTTCGTACGCTCTCGCGCAATCCGGTGAGCGTTGACATGTTCTCCGACCCAGGGGAATGGAACGTACGACACGTCGCGCTTGCGGAGAAGGCAGACATCGTGGTCGTTGCGCCGGCCACGGCGAACTGCGTCGGCAAGGTCGCCTGCGGCATAGCCGATGACCTTCTCACGACCATCATAATGGCGACGAGGGCGCCGGTGCTTTTCGTCCCGTCTATGAACGAGGCGATGTACGAGAACCCCATTTTCCGCTCGAACCTCGAACGCCTCCGCGCGCTCGGTTACAGAGCCATGGAGCCTGCCACGGGATACCTCGCGTGCGGCGCCCAGGGCAAAGGGCGGATGCCGGAGCCGGAGGAGATCGTGAAGGAGATCGAGAGGATAGTCTGCGTCAAGAGAGATCTCGCAGGCTTCAGAGTGATCGTGACCGCGGGGCCGACCGAGGAGCCGATAGACCCCGTGAGGCATATCTCGAACCGGTCCTCGGGCAAAATGGGCTATGCCCTGGCGGAGGCCGCACGTGACCGCGGCGCCAGTGTTGTCCTGGTGAGCGGGCCTACTTCCCTGGCGGACCCGGCAGGAGTCGAGGTGGTTCACGTTCGCACCGCTCGCGAGATGCTGGACGCGGTGATGGCGAGGTTCGAGAAGGCCGACGCGGTGATCGGAGCGGCCGCCCCCGCGGATTGGCGCCCCGCAAAGGCGGCACCCCAAAAGCTGCGGAAGAGCGCGGGGCCGATGACGCTGGAGCTCGAGGCGTGCGAGGATATCATCAGCACCGTGGGGAGGCACAAGGGCGGACGTGTGGTGGTGGGATTCGCCGCGGAAACCCACGACCTCATGGATCACGCCGCCGAGAAGCTGCACGCGAAGAACCTGGACTTTATCGTGGCTAACGATGTGACACGTCCCGGCGCGGGATTCGGGTCCGATTTCAACGAGGCCAAGATCATACACCGCGACGGGCGAGTGGATGCGATCCCGCTCGTGCGGAAAAGGGACCTCGCGCACAAGATCCTCGACGAAGTGGCACAGCTTCTCAAGAGGCGGTCGGAAACGGGCTCGTGATGCGGTTGTCTCTCGTATCCATAGGTGAGGGTGCGTCAGTCCTTTCACCATTTCCAGTGGTTGCAGGAGCGCCGGTGTCCACCCTGGCGAAGTATTTGTGCACCCCACTCAATGCCCGTTCAATCCCTCGTATCCGTCGAGAACGATTAACGATTATAGTGCGAGCCTAGGAGCCCTGCCAGCAGGCGTGTCCTTTCTTGCTCTTTTTTGGATGGGCGTGCAGGAATTCCTTGGAGCATGTCCAAATAGAGAACGAATATCTTGTATTGCGACAAATGCCACTATATGGTAATCATGGTGTATTGTGGCATGCCAGACAGCGGCGCTGATGATGGGGTGTGTCAAGGAAGCATGGGCACGGCAGGGGGAGCCGGCGCCGGGCGCGAGCTGTCGGCCGCCGAGACCGTCGTGTACGGAGATCAGGCGGCGCCCGCCGCGCGTAGGCGCAAACTGGGTGAGATTCTAGTCGACGCGGGGGTCCTATCGCGGGAAGACCTCGACAAAGCGCTTTCTGCCCAGAAGGATGGGGGTGGAAGGCTGGGTGCGGTATTGGTCTCCCTAGGCCTCGTCGATGAAGACACCATGCTCACAGCCCTCGAAACCCAACTCGGAATTCCCCGGGTCGAGCTCGCCAGGTACATCATCAACCCAGAAGTGGCGCGGCTTCTCCCCGAGGCGTTCGTGAGGTCCCACAAGGTATTCCCCATCGAGCGAGTCGGCGACCGCATCACCCTCGCCATGGCGGACCCCCTGGACGTCTTCGCCATCGATGACGTGAGGATCTCCACAGGCCTCGAGGTCGATCCTGTCATTGCCAGCGAGGCGGAGATCGAGGCCGCGATAGCCGAGTGCTACGGCGCCGGCCCCGCCGTGAAGCTTGTCAAGGAGGTCCAGGCCCAGGTCGCCGGGGCGGCCGGAAAGGCGCAGCAGGCCAGGGCTGACGAGGCGAGGAAGGCCGCCGACGACGCGCAGGTGATGAGCGCCCCGGCGGTGAGGCTCGCGAGCGCCATCATTTCCGAGGCTGTGAAGGCGCGGGCGAGCGACATCCACATCGAGCCGCAAGAGTCGCAAGTGCGGGTGAGATACAGGGTCGACGGTGTCCTGAGGCAGGTCATGACGTTCCCGAAAGAGCTGGGCCCCGCGGTGGCGTCCCGCATCAAGGTCACGGCAGGCATGGACATTGCCGAAAGGCGGGTGCCGCAGGACGGGCGGGTCGAGATGCGAGCGGAGGGCGAGGATGTGGACCTTCGCGTGTCCACGCTTCCGACGCTCTATGGCGAGAAGGTCGAGATCAGGATCCTGCGGTCAAAGGGGGCCATTACCCGTATCGACGAGCTTGGGTTCCTGGAGGCGGATGCGGCGCGCCTCCGCCAGGCGCTCGCGCGGCCCAACGGGATCGTGCTCGTGACAGGCCCGACGGGAAGCGGCAAGACCATGACGCTGTACGCGGCTCTCCACGAGCTCAATAGCCCAGAGAAGAACATTGTCACCATCGAAGATCCCGTGGAGTTCCGCGTGTCCGGCCTCAACCAGGTGCAGACGAATCCCAGGGCGGGCCTTACGTTTTCGGCAGGGCTGCGGGCTATCCTTAGGCAGGACCCCGACATCGTCATGGTGGGCGAAATAAGGGACCGCGAGACTGCCGAGATCGCCATAAGGTTCGCGATGACGGGGCACCTTGTTTTGAGCACGTTCCACACCATCGACGCGGCTGGGGCGCTGGTGCGACTCGTAGAAATGGGGGTCGAGCCGTACCTCGTGGCATCATCGGTGACCGCGGTCGTGGCACAAAGGCTGGTTCGAAAAGTGTGTGCTTACTGCGCCGAAGAGTACGACGCTGATCCTGCGACGTGGGCGGCGTGGAGCGCGCTTGCGCCTGATACGGCGGCCAGGGTGGAAGCGGAGCGGGGAAGGGTGCTCAGGCGCGGCCCTGGCTGCAGGCAGTGCGCGAACACGGGATGCTACGGGCGCACGGCCATCGCCGAGGTGATGGTGGTCGACGACTGCATCCGCGCGCTCGTCATGAAGTCCGCGCCCGCCGAGGAGATCGAGGATGCGGCGGTGAAGGCGGGCATGACCAGGCTCGTGGTTGACGGCGCGCGCAAGGTGCTGCTGGGGATCACGACACCCCAGGAACTCGCAAAGGTGTGCGCGGTGCCGGATGGCAAGGAGGACGCTCGATCTTGTCAATAGAGGAATTGCTGAAAGTAGCTGTCGGGAATGGCGCATCCGACCTACATATCACGACCGGCCTTCCACCTGTCCTGAGGGTGGTCGGGAGCCTGCGTCCTGTCGAGGGGTTGCCGCCTCTTTCGCCTCAGGACACCGAAGGGCTCGTGCTGGCGCTCATGAACGATGAGCACAAGCGTGTTTTTGCGGAGCAGGGCCAGGTGGACTTTTCATACGGCTTGGCTGGAGTGGGGCGCTTCAGGGTAAACGCATACAGGCAGCGCGGGACGTGCGGGGCGGCCATAAGGGTCATCCCGCACGAGATACCGAGCATAAGCGAGCTAGGCCTTCCACCCATCATCGAGAGCCTTGCTCGCAAGAGCCGGGGGTTCATCGTCGTGACGGGGCCGACGGGCAGTGGCAAGTCCACGACGCTTGCGGCGATGGTGGACCTCATCAACAGCGAGCGAAGCTGCCACGTGATGACGATCGAGGACCCAATCGAGTACCTGCACCGGCACAAGAAGGCCATGGTGAACCAGCGCGAGATCGGGCAGGACTCCGCCTCGTTCGCCCTGGCGCTCCGGGCGGCGCTGCGGGAAGACCCCGATGTGATCCTCGTGGGCGAGATGCGCGACCTCGAGACCATGAGCACGGCGATCACGGCCGCAGAGACGGGGCATCTGGTGCTCGCCACGCTGCACACGGGCGATGCGGTGCAGACCATCGATCGGATCATCGATGTCTACCCGCCCTATCAGCAGCAGCAGGTGAGGATCCAGCTCGCCGCCACGCTGGTGGCGGTGATCTCGCAGCAGCTCATCCCGAGGAAGGACAAGCCCGGGCGGGTCCCGGCGGTGGAGGTCATGGTCGGCACGCCTGCGGTGCGAAACCTCATCAGGGAAGGCAAGACGCACCAGCTTCGGTCGGTGATCCAGACCGGGGCGAGGTTCGGGATGCAGACCATGGACCAGTCCCTGCGACAGTGGGTGGAACAGGGCGTGGTGAGCCTGGAGGACGCCCTCACGATAGCGGTGGACCAGGACGAGCTCAAGCGGCTCATCAGGGGCGCATAGGAGGTCGCGGGAGTGGATCGGGTATTCACATACCGGGCGCGTGACGCCGAAGGGCGCCTGACACAGGGCACCATCAAGGCGGCCGACGAGGCCGCCGCGGCCGAGCTATTGCGCGCGCAGGGCCTCTTCGTGACAGGGCTCTTCGGCGGGGAGAAGGGCGAGGCCGAGGGTGGCGCCGGAGCAGCAGCAGCGGCGCAGCCGCCCGTGGGGGGCAGACTGAAGGTCCAGAACCTCGCAAGGCTCTCGCGGCACCTTTCCGTGATGATGCAGGCGGGAGTGGGGCTTTCGGCGGCACTGCACACCCTCGCAGGCCAGGCCGAGAACAAGTTGGAGAGGCGCGTGCTCGAGGCGGCTAAGGCGCGCGTGGATGCCGGCAACCCGCTTGCGGGCGCGCTCGCCGAGACAGGCGCGTTCCCGCCGCTCTTCATCCACATGGTGGAGGCGGGGGAGGTGACCGGCCGGCTCGACGAGGTGCTCGCGCGGCTCGCGGACTACTACGAGAAGGACCACGACCTCCGCCAGAGGGTCAAGGGCGCGCTCACCTACCCGGCGGTCGTGGCGAGCTTCGCCGTGATAGTGGTCGGGGTGCTGATGACATTCGTGATCCCGAGGTTCGTCGAAGTGCTCTCGCAGTCCGACGTGCCGCTGCCGAAGATCACGCAGATCGTGTTCGGCGTGGGGAAGTTCGTCCAGACCAGATGGTATGTGGTGCTCGGCATGCCAGCGCTAATAGCGGTGGCCGTTGGATACTGGCTCAGGACGGATCGCGGTCGCTACTGGTATGACTCGACTGTGCTGAAGCTTCCTGTGATCGGGAGGTTCATGGAGAAGGTCATCGTGGTGCGGTTCGCCCAGACCCTGGCAAGCCTTGTGGCCGCGGGCGTCCCGATCCTCCAGAGCCTCGAGATCGTGGAGCGAGTTGTCGGCAACAGCCGCATCGCCATCGGCCTCCGGCAGGTCCGCTCCGGTGTGAGAGAAGGCGCGGGGATCGCCCTTCCGCTGGCGCAGGCAGGGATCTTCCCTCCGGTCGTCACACAGATGATGGCCGTCGGCGAGGAAGGCGGCGCCCTCGACAGCCTGCTCATGAAGCTGGCGGGCTTCTACGAGCAGGAGGTCGACCGCGGCATAAAGTCGCTAACGAGCCTGATAGAGCCGCTGGTGATCGTCTTCCTGGGCCTGTCCGTTGCCCTCGTGGCAGCATCAGTCATATTGCCGATGTTCCAGCTGACACAGATGGTGCGATGATGGTCTGAGATCGCACCGGCATGCCGTTGTTCGGCGAAAGGGGGTGAGATCCCAGCTTACATGGGCTTGAGGGGGTCGTATTCATGAGATCACGATCTCCCCGGGGATTGGGGAGAGGAGACATGACGGAAAAAGGAGGCATTGGTGAAATGAGGCTCATGGTGAGGCGTATAAAGAGAAGCGCAAGGCGTGTCTTGACCGAGCGCCGGGGCTTCACGCTTGTTGAGATGCTGATCGTGCTCGCCATCATAGGTGTTCTTGCTGCCATCGCAGTACCCAACCTCGCTGGCATGACGAAAGCAGCGAAGGAGAGGGCGTGTGACGCCAACTGCAAGACCCTCGAGGCTGCCGCCGGGATGTATTATGTCGAGGAGGACAAGTGGCCAGAAGGCGAAGGCGGGACACTGGATCAGAAACTGCTGACAGATAAGGGCTATCTTGAGAAGGAAGTCACCTGTCCAGTTAACAATGCGGCCAAGTACTCGATCGACAGCAACGGAAAGGTCACTTGTGACCACTCTCAGCTGCAGCAGGGACAGTCTTAAGGCGGAGTCTAGGCTCGTTTTACGTAGTAGAAGCGTATTCCCAGCTAAATGGCACAATGGTCACGCACCGCAAGACGATCGGAGGACCTCGACGACTAGTCCTTTAGCTGGTCATGTCTCAATTCAACCGCGCTCCTAATGCGGAGAATGGGCTAAGTGGTCTGTGCTGTGACTGCCGGCATGAGGCATTGCCCTTCGGGACCGTGTTCCGTGTCGGGGTAGGGTACACTGACGCAATCCTGAGATGTCGTCAGATATGCGGGTAGCGGCTGCCGGGTCCGATGGGCCTTCGACGACCCGGCCGTCCCGTTGCCCGCGTGAGGCAGTCTGTGCCGTCTCCTGATGACCGCGCTGCCGCTGCATGCAGGCGGGAGCTTTGCGACGTTTACGATCGCCGCTGGAGGGGCTGGCGCGAAAACCGACTTCTTGCCGAAGGCGCGCCTCCTAGAAATCATGTCTACCAGGCACGACGAGGAGTTGCCCGGCGTCTCGAGCGCGTTGTGGAGCATTCTCCCAGGAACCAGGAACAGCTCCTGAGAACGGCACAGGTCGGCGTGCGGGTGCCCCCAACACGGTGGCTGTCGGGATTTAACGAGGTGACGCTATCATCGCTGAGATCTTCGTGTTCCTGTTCGGCGCAGTCATCGGCAGTTTCCTTGGTGTCTGCATCCACCGCCTGCCACGCGGGCAGTCCGTGGTGCGGCCGGGATCACACTGCCCGAAGTGCAAGGCCATGCTGGGGCCGTCGGAGCTTGTGCCGGTGTTGAGTTACATGTTGCTTAGGGGCAGGTGCCGGCACTGCGGTGAGAAAATATCGTTCTTTTATCCCGCCATAGAGGTGGGGGTGGGATTTATTTTTCTCTTGATCGTCGTGGGTCGGGGAGTCACTGTCGGGATACTTAGCTACCTCGTTCTGGCGAGCCTGGTCGTGGTTGCTGCGGGGATCGACCTCAACCATGGGGTTATACCCGACAGGCTCACGCTTCCGTGGATGGCGGTGGGCGTGGCGGCGGGAGCGCTCTGGGGCCTGCACGAGGTTGCCATGCGCGCTATTGGGCTTGTTGCCTGTGGCGGGCTGGTGTTTCTCATCGCCCTTTTGAGCCGCGGCGGCATGGGGGGCGGGGACGTCAAGCTGATGGCGCTCGTGGGGAGCTTTCTCGGGCCGTGGGGCGGGCTTGCCTCATTCATGATCGCCTGCTTCATCGGTGCAGCGGTCGGGATCGGCTTGATCGTCGCAGGCCTCAAAAAGAGGAAAGACGAGATCCCGTTCGGGCCTTTCATTGCGGCGGGAGCGATCATTGTGTGTATCTCGGGCACCTGGGTGCTGCGCCTGGTGTTCCCGTGGCTCGGCCAGGTGGGGTTCTAAGCGCGCATGCGCCAGTCTGCGCCGATTTGCCGCTTTGGTGGCGTCTTTCAGGTTCCTTTGCCTGTGTAGTGCAACAGTAAGTACGGGAGTAGGAGACTGTTGATGGTTCCCACATCGTGTCAGGATGGCCCGGTCGAATCGCGCAAAACCGTCGCCGTGCTGGGCCAAACGGGTAGCTGCTGGCGGAGTTCAACAGTCTCTTACGGAAACGCTCCCGACTTTTGAGAATGGTTTCAGGTGTGGCGGCCCAGCATTAGGGTTCATGTTTCGAAAGGAGGCGGTCGTCTGAGCCCGCTTCTTCCGTTCGGCGGCGCGAAGCGCGCCGTGGGGCTAGATATCGGGACAACGCTCATCAAGGTGGTCGAGATCACGAAAACAAAGGGCGCGGTCGAGATAACCCGGGCCGGTGTGCATCCCACGCCCGAAGGCACGGTCTCTGAAGGGAGCGTTCTCGATCCTCCCAAGGTCGCCGATGCCGTGAGGGAGGCCATGCGCGCGGCGGGCATCCGGTCCAACGAAGTTTATGCCGCTATCGCCGGCGACGACGTGGTGGTGCGTCACGCGCTCTTCCCGCGCATGCCGAGGGAAGAACTCGCCCAGGCAGTGAAGTGGGACGCGGGGGCCTACATCCCGTACCCCGCGAGAGACGCGAGCATAGACTACGACATCATCGGGCCCCCGCCTGATTCTCCGGACAAGCTCGAGGTCATGATCGTGGCAGCCCCGAAGAAGCTCGTACAGAGCCATGTCGAGGCGATGCAGCTTGCGGGGCTGTACCCGCTTGCCCTCGACATCCAACCCATTACTCTGGACCGCATATTCCGCGACGACGGCGCCGAGACGTCGGGCTTTTACGCGGACATCGGCGGCGGGACGACGGACCTTGCCTATTCCGATGGCGGGGTCCTGCGGTTTACCCGCATCGTTCCCTTGGGCGGCAATGATTTCACCGCCGCCGTCGCTGAAGCCACCGGACGTGCGTTCGACTGGGCTGAAGCGGCGAAACGCAGCTCCCAAGTGGCGCTGCCAGCGCCGACGCAGGCAGCAGTCAACGCGCAGTCTGACGCGGGCGGCCCTGACGAAGCGCACGACCACGATGCTGTGATTCCAAAGGCGCTTGCGGGGGTCGCGGCGAGGCTTGCCCTTGAGCTGAGGCGGTCTCTCGACTACTGCAACGCGCAGGCCAGGACAAGGCGGGGCGCTGGCGCGCCCATCGGCTCGATCGTCCTGACCGGCGGTGGGTCGAGGCTCGCCGGGCTCGATAAGTTCCTCGAGAACAGCGTCGGCGTGCGCGTGATCCATGGTGATCCCCTCAGAAACGTGGCCGCCGCAAACAGGCCTGGCCTCGCTGACGTGCTCGCCGTGCACGGACCGTCTCTCTCTGTTGCCATCGGGCTCGCGCTCCGGGGGGTGGAGGAACGGTGAAGGGTGTTGACCTACTCCCACAAGGGCTGCCGAAGCCACCGAGGACAAGCGTCCTGCGGATACTGGTGGTGGCGTCGGTCCTGGGCTTCGTGCTCGTGACCGTTCTCATTTACGTGGCCAAGGCCCAGGAGATCGCGGGTCTGCGCCGCTCCTTGAAAACACAGCAAGAGGACTACGCGCGTTACGCCTGGCTGGACCGCAGCATTGACGAGACTCGCAAGAGACGAGACGAGGCGCTCGCCAAGCTTTCGGCGGCCAAGCGACAGGTCGAGGCCGGGCTCCCGGCGCAGGAGATCCTGGAGGTCCTCCCACGCTTCATTCCAGAGGGCGTGCGACTCGGGCAGTTCACACTTGGGAACGACGGCAAAGCGGTGATAGACGGGGAGGCTGCCTCGCTCGAAGCCGTCGCCTCGCTCGCGCTGGCCCTCAAGGACTCCGGTCTTTTCGAGGACGTGTGGCTGGCCCGCACGAGCAGGGCAGATGAAAGCGCGAGCATGTTCGTCTTTGAGGCACAGGCAACCCTCGCCAGGGCGGGGGGTGAGCAGCCATGACGGTTCCGAGCCGCCGAATGCTCGAGTACATCGTCGTCCTCGCGTTGGGTCTCGGTATTGCGGGATATGTGTTTTATGCGTGTGTGTTCTCGCCGATGTCGCGCACGGCCGCCGAGCTTTCCCAGCGCCTCGACGAGGTGAGCCTTAGGATCGGATCGGTCGCTGAAAAGAGCGAGACCCTCAGGACGCTGCGTGACGAGTACGAAAAGGCTTTGAAGTCATTCCAAGCCATCGACTCGACCGTGACAAAGGAAGAGAGCATCCCGTACTTTCTCAGGGACGTGGAACGAGCCTCGTGGGCCTCGGGAGCGACCTTGCAGTCTCTTTCGCTAGAACCTCCGTCCGTATCCAGCCCATATGTCGAGGTCCCCGTCACGATAGGGATCAAGGGCTGCTATCGCCAAGTGAAGACGTTTCTCACGGAGATTCTCTCCGCTGGCCGGGCGATGAGCGTCAGGGCCGTCCGTCTTGCTGCGTCAGGAGGCACGACCGATCCTGGAACAGCGGAGGCCTTGGAGGCCACGTTTTCTGTAGTCCTGTACGCGCTGCCGAAGGGCGGGGGTGGCAAATGAGACCTTTGTCGGGCGCGGGGGCACGTGTGGCCCCCAGGCACGGTGTTCAAAAACCGCCGCGAAACCGGGGAATCTGGCTTGCGGTCGCGGCGGTGGCGCTTGCCGTGACGGCCGCCGCGGTGCTCGCTGGCGTGAAGATCGCGCAGCAGCCCTCCGGGAGAGCTCCGGGGCAGGCGCTTCCCGCTGAAGCGGGGCGTTCGGCCGTTCCTGAGAAGTGGCGCGAGCTACAGGAGCCACTTCCGCAGGTCGTGCAGACCGGAAAGAATGAAGAGACCATTCCTTTTCGGGCGAGGGCGGCCGCGGACCCTTTCGCGGCGGATAGGACTATCGCTCTGCAGCAGGCGGCCGAGAAGGTAGGCCCGGGTCCCGAGGCCGCGACACCCGAGGCAGGACCTCACGGCATCTCGCGAATCGCCGGAGCGCCCTCGATGACGAGTGCTCAGGACACCGCGGCCGAAAGAGAGGCTCCCCTGGAAGACGAGGCTTCAGGCGCGTCAGGCGCCGGTGCAGCATCCGCTCCCCCGTCACCCTCCGAGGCTGGGGCTTCAGAGCCCGTGAGTGCGGCGCAGGTTGCGGACACACCACCGGCCGCGCCCGTGCCCGAGGAGACAGCGACGCGAGGCGCGGACAAGCCCGTGCCGTCCGAGGACGGCGCGGACGCGGCGGGGAGGGGCGCCCAAGCGGTCGGGCCTGTGCAGCCTCCAGAGGCAGGCGCGCCTGAGGCGCGCGGCGCCGCCGGGCTTGCTGAAACCGAGACCGCCCGCTCGCCAGTTCCTGTAGCGCCGAACGTATCCGTTGAGCCCACGCCCGCGACGGAGGGCGCGGGCGACAAGCAAGACGCTGGTGTGCCCGCCGTCACGGTTGCGCAAGAGCCCGCCGCGGCCGCTCCCGCTCCCGCTGCGGCCGCCCACCAGGGGGGTGGCAGCGCCCAGAGGCCGCAAGGGGCGTCCGCCGCCACGCAGACGCAAAGGCGGCCTGTGGAGCCTCCGCCGATGCTCGTGACCGGCATCATCACCTCGGGGGACTCGGCCGCGTACGCGATAGTGAGGACAGCCAAGGGCAGCATCATCGTGCGCCCCGGTGACGAGGTCGAGGGGGCCTTGGTGAAGGCCGTCGAGCAGAAATCCGTTACCGTGGTCAAAGAAGGCGAGGAGTTCGTGCTGGAACTCGGGGGAGGCAGTGGACGATGACAACCGGTCTGCGCCAAGCCAGGCGCGTCGCCCTGGCGATCGCGCTTCTGCTCATGCTCGTGTGCTTAGTGAAGCCCGCGCCCCTGGAAGCGCAGGCGGCAGCAACCGCCGGTGGCGGGGAGAGCTCTCCGCCGGCATCCCAGGCCCAGGACCAAGCGCAGGCACAGCCTGAAGCGGGGGCTCAAACAGATGCCCAGGCTCAACCCGGCCCGCGGCCTGTCACAGTCGATCTTAAGGGTGCCGACATTCGGGACGTCCTCAAGATCCTTGCGGAACTCGGCGGCGTAAACATAATAGCAGACCCATCCGTGAGGGGCGAGGTTTCGCTCACGCTCAAGGCGGTTCCCGTTACCGACGCTGTCGAGCTCGTTACGCTCGCTACGGGGCTTGCTTACAGATACGTCGGCAATACGCTCGTGGTTGCCGCCCCCGCACGGTTCAAAGATGGATTCGACAAGGTCGAGACCAGGGTATTCAAGCTGAACTACTCCTCCCCAGATGACATCAAACAGGCCCTCAGCCTTGTCATTCCCGCCGATAGACTCCAGATCGAGGCGCGCACGAACTCGATCATAGCGTCCGGCGTCGAAATCGAGCTCGACGAGGCGGCCCGGATCGTGCAAAAGCTGGACGTTCCCATCCCCATGGTGCGCATAGACGCCCGGCTGGAAGAGATCGCTAAGGATGCGCTCGACGAGTACGGGATAAACTGGCAGGAGGCTGGGGAGTTCGGGAAGGTGTACATAAGAACGGACCCTGCCACAGGCGCATTTGTGGGGCTGTCACTCGGCGTGGGGCCGTTCCTGAAGATGTTGGAGGACTCAGGGAAGGCTGTGACAATCGCCCGCCCCGGCACTACCACCCTCGACGGCACCGAGGCTCGGGTGTTCATCGGCGATAAGATCCCGGTCGTCGTTACGAGTTCGAGCGGCGGAGAGACGAGCCAGAGCGTGTCGTTCATCGAGGCTGGGGTGAAACTCATCATAACGCCCCGCGTCAACCGTAACGGCCTCATAACCGTGCACGTCCAGCCGGAGGTGTCGTCCATCCTGGGGCAGGAGCAGACCCAGGGCTACCCGCACGTGAGGACGCGGGAGGCAGATTTCGTGGCCACGGTGCGGGACGGCGAAACCTTGGCCATCGCGGGGTTGCTGCAGCGTGAGGAGATCGAGAGCATGCTGAAGCTCCCCATCCTCGGCGACATCCCTATTCTGGGAGAGCTTTTCAAGAACAAGAAGGTGGAGGCCAAGGAAACCGAGATGGTCATATTCATAACGCCGACCATAGTGACTGTGGACGACGCTGCAGCGCCGGCCGCAACAAAGACGGGGATGGAGGCCGGGGCAGAGCAGGAGAACGTCAGCACGGGGGAGAATATCCCGAATCCGGCGGCTCCTGGTGGGGACGGTCCGGGAGGGCCTGGTTCGTGAGGACGAGCCGAGGCTGGCCGGACCGGAGGCCGGTGGTTCTGGGTCCTCTGCACCTCAGGCAAGCCGGATGGAGGGATGGGGTGTGGCATGTGTGTCGAAAAGAATAGCTAGGCTCCGAGACTCGCTTCGAGAGCACGAGATCGATGCTGTTCTCGTGGCGCGCCCGGAAAACAGGCGTTACATGACGGGGTTCACAGGATCGTCAGGATTCGCGGTTGTGTCGCAGGACCACGCAGTGCTCATAACCGACTTCCGGTACACCGAGCAGGCCGCGGCCCAGGCGCCTGACTTTCGCATAGTGAAGCACGGCGTGAAGTTCACGGACACCCTGAAAGAGGTCCTTGGCGAGATCGGCGTCACGACCCTCGGGTTCGAGAAAGACGTCATCACGTACAAGCAGTATGAGACGTTCTCCTCCGAGCTCCAGGGAATCAAGTTGGTTCCTGTAGAAGGGCTCGTGGAGAGGTTGCGGATGGTCAAGGACGATCAGGAGATCGACAAGATCCGCCGGGCGGAGGCGCTCGGCGACGCCGCGTTCTCGCACATCGTTACGGTGATGAAACCGGGCATGACCGAGATAGAGGTCGCCCTGGAGATGGAGTGGTTCATGAGGAGAAACGGGGCGGAAAGGCTGGGCTTCGACATCATCGTCGGGTCCGGCCCGAACGGGGCCATGCCTCACGCGGTGGCCAGCGACAAACGGCTCGTCCCTGGCGAGCTCATCGTGCTCGACTTCGGGGCCGTTGTCGATGGCTACCGGGGCGACACGACGCGCACCGTGGTTTTGGGCAGGGCTTCCGAGGAACAGCGCAGGATCTACGATATCGTCCTCCGAGCGCAGCGTGCCGCGCTCGAGGGCATTAGGGCCGGTATCACCGGCGAGCAGGCACACGCCATGGCACAGCAGGTCATCGCGGAGGCAGGATACGGCGAGAACTTCGGCCACGGGCTCGGGCACGGTGTGGGCCTCGCTGTGCACGAGGAACCGCGCCTCGCCCCTTCATCGTCCGTCGTGCTGGAACCCGGCATGGTGGTGAGCGTGGAGCCGGGCATTTACCTTCCGGGCAAGCTCGGGGTGCGAATCGAGGACCTCGTTGTCGTCGAGGATGGAGGGGTCCTGAACCTTACCCGCTCGCCGAAGGAGCTCATCGAGCTCTAACTATGTCGCCAAGAGTTCGCGCTTAGTTTCAGATGCGCCAAATATCCGGCGACGGGAGAGGATAATCTAGAGACGACGCGAAATATGTCTGTATTTGATCCAGTTCGGGGGTGGGTGCATGATATCTACTAACGACTTCCATACCGGCCTTACCATCGAGCTCGACGGCGAGGTCTACACTGTGGTCGACTTCCAGCACGTGAAGCCCGGGAAGGGCTCCGCGTTCGTTCGCTCGAGGCTCAAGAACGTGAAAACAGGGTACGTCATAGAAAGAACGTTCCGGGCAGGAGAGAAGCTTCCGCGGGCCCACATAGATTACAGAGAGATGCAGTACCTTTACAGCTCCGGCGACGAGAACTATTTCATGGATACGTCCACCTACGAGCAACTCGTCCTGAACAATGAGACGCTCGGCGACGCCAAGAAGTATCTGAAGGAGAACATGATCATCGGCGTCCAGATGTACGAGGGCTCACCCATAGGGGTCGAGCTTCCGAACTTCGTGGAGCTCGCCGTGGTGGATACCGACCCTGGCCTGCGAGGAGATACAGCGACGGGTGGGTCGAAGCCCGCCACCCTCGAGACGGGCGCTGTCGTTCAAGTGCCCCTTTTCGTAAACGTCGGTGATATCATAAGAGTTGACACGCGCACCGGCCAGTACCTCGAGCGAGTCTGAGTAGACGGGCACAGGTGATGGACGGTTCCAGGGTGCGTGGGCGTGGGTGGGTTTTGACACCCCTCGTACAGTCACCGGGAACCCAAGGCGTCGGAAAACAAGAGAGAACTAGTCATGTCAAACTTGTGCTTGACGGCCTACCGTACTAGCCGCATCATCTGGGCATAGGATGGTACCTGGCAAGAAGCGCCGGGACGCGGCGCGGGGGCGGTGATCCTGTCACCGTCCCCGCGCTGTTTTTGTCATAAAGCCGTGGCCGCCGCATAAGCATGGTTGTACGAGGGAGGGACGTGCTTTGCTGGCGGAGGGACGCTGCGGGCGGCCCATGGACCGGGTGATTGCGGACGAGATCCTTCCGTGCCTTCCGATGAAGTTGCGGTCGGCAATACAGACGCTGCCTCCTGAGGTCCTGGGGAAGGCACACGAGATACGGCTAAGGCGTGGGCGCCCGGTAACGTTGGACGTCGGGGACGAAGAGGTCTTCGTCTCGTCACGCGGGGGAATCGCCTCCGGGCCAGACGACGGCTACATCTTTACCGATCAGGAGGCGCTCGTGACCCTTCAACTCATGGCGGGTTCGTCCATCTACTCGTACGAGGACGAGATCCGCCAGGGGTACATCACGCTGCGCGGGGGTCACAGGGTAGGCATCGTCGGCCGCGCCGTGGTGCAAGACGGCACTGTCAAGGTCATCAAGGACATCTCAGGATTCTGCATCAGGGTGTCACACGAGGTCCTGGGCGCAGCGGACGCCGTCATGCCGTACCTCGTCAAATCCAGGAACCGTCTCTTTCACACGCTCATCATCTCACCCCCACGGTGCGGCAAAACCACGCTCCTGCGGGACATCGCCCGCCAGGCCAGCGACGGCGTGAGATCCCTCGGCCTCGTCGGCCTGCGGGTCGGCATCGTGGACGAGCGCTCCGAGATAGCGGCTTGCTATTACGGGGTCCCGCAGAACACGGTCGGCATGCGCACAGATGTGCTCGACGCGTGCCCCAAGGCTGCGGGGATGATCATGCTCGTGAGGTCAATGTCGCCCGACCTCGTGGTGACCGATGAGATCGGCAGGGAGGAGGACTCCGTGGCCGTCCGCGAGGTTATGAACGCCGGCGTTAGCATCGTCGCCACGGCCCACGGCGACTCTCTGGACGACGTCACCAGACGCCCTGCGCTGCGGTGTTTGTTCGAGGGCCAGATGTTCGAGAGAGTGGTCACCCTCAGCTCGAAGGACGGACCGGGCACGGTGGAGTCCGTCTTCGACCTTAAGTCGCAAACGCTCTTGTTCACCCGCTCCGGGCACTAGGTGGAGGTGCAGCAGGGAGGTGAGCTCCGTGCTCAGGCTGCTCGGGGCGGCGCTGGTCGTGGGATCCGCCGCCCTCATCGGAAACACGATTGCTCGCAACTACTCGGAGCGCCCGCGCCAGCTGGCGGAGATCGCGACGGCGCTGGCAGTGCTGGAGACGGAGATCTCCTTCGCAAGGACGCCCCTCGCCGAGGCGCTGTCTCGCGCATGCCGCGGTTCCAAAGGGGTCGGAGCGAGGGTGTTTCGCGTCGCAGCGGATCTCATTGGCTCATCCGAGCTCTTGCCGAACCAGGCTTGGCAGGCGGCGGTGAACCGTGTGTACCCGTGGTCGGCCCTGGCGGCCGAGGATCGCGCTGCGCTTCTCGCGTTCGGCGAGACTCTCGGGACGTGCGGCGCGGATGACCAGCTTCGCTACGTCGCGCTCGTACGCGAGCGGCTCCGCGCGAACGAGGCCCGCGCCCGGGACGAGGCGGAGCGCATGGCACGGATGTGGCGTTATCTCGGCGTAACGGTGGGAGCGATGGTAGCCCTCCTGTTGTACTGAGTCGCACTGAGCGTCCTGCAGCCATCGAGGCGCGAGTTCGGCGTCGCGCTGATGGAGGGAGACGACGGAATGCCAGGCATTGACATCGTGTTCAAAGTCGCCGGGGTAGGCATCATCTCCATCGTTGTCGCCCTCATCTTCGAACAGGTGGGCAGGAAGGATTTCGCCTGGGCCGCCACGGTCATCGGCGCCGCCCTGGTGTTCGGTATCGCGCTCCTCCAGTTCAAGGAGCTCTTGGACGACATCCTCACCGTGTTCAGGCTCTGGTAGGGCCGAACCCGGCCGTGCGGGGTGCTGGCCTTGGACATCGCGAAAGTGCTTGCCGTGTGTGTGGTGGCGACCGTCCTCATAGTGCTCCTGCGATCGCAGAGGCCGGAGATAGCCATCTGGCTCAGCATCGTGACAGGGGTCATCGTGTTCGCATCGATGCTCGGACCCATCAACTACCTCGTGCGCACTCTCACGGACCTCGCGTCCAGGACGAGGTCGGGAAGCGTATACTTCACCACGGTCCTGAAGGTGATCGGGGTGGCCTACCTCGCCGGATTCGGCGCGGAGGTATGCCGGGATGCGGGGGAAGGTGCGATAGCGACCAAACTCGAGTTCGCCGGGAAGGTCCTCATACTTGTGATGGCGCTCCCGGTGTTCGTCGCGGTGCTCGAAACGATCACTCGCTTCCTGAAGTAGACCAGGGGTGTCGAAGCATTGCTCCTCCAGCGGGTTGCGACAACGGGCACGGCGGCGGGCCCGCCGCGAGCTTGGGGAGGATCGTGGTGACGCGCAGACACATCAGCCCGACACCGCACAACTTGTTGCGCCGCCGCCGGGCCGCCAGCCTCGTCTCACTGAGGTGGGCGTTCCTTGCGACCATGACGGTGCTCGCGGTGGCTCTCCTGCCCGTCAGCCTGGGGGGAGGCCAGGCCGCCGTCGCAGAGGCCGAGGTCCCTGCGACCGACAACGACAAGGCCGTTTCAGCGCCCGGTCCGGGGCCCCCCGCGTCCCCAGCTACGCTGGACGATGTCGTGAGGGCGCAGCTCGAGGCGATGGACACGGAGGCCCTTGAAAGGTTTCTCCGCGACGTCGACGCCGACGTCAAAGGTTTCTTCCCGGATCTCGACCTCGTGGCCATGCTGAGGGCTCCCCGGAACATACCGGGAGGTCTAGACCCCGGCAAGATAGCCACGGGCATCGTCAGGCTCCTCGCAGCGGAGGTACGGGCCAGCTTGGCCCTGCTCGGCCAGCTCATAGTGCTCGCCGTGATGTGCTCGGTGTTGTCGGAGTTTGCCGCGGGCCTGGGGGCGGAGCAAGCGACTGGGGTAGCGCGCGCGGCGTGCTTCATGGTCCTCGCTGTCATGGCTGTAAACAGCTTCCTCGTGACCACGAGGGTCGCGACGGCCGCCGTTGACCGGATGACCTCCTTCGTCCAAGCGGCCACACCCTTGCTCTTTACGCTGCTCGCAGCGGCCGGAGGGGTAACCTCCGCGGCCATCATGAGCCCCGCGGTGGTGGCCGCCGCGGGTGCCACGAGCGGCTTCGTGAACAACCTCGTCTTCCCGCTGATATTCCTGTCAGCGGTCCTTGATGTGACGAGCATGATCACCGAACGCGTTCAGCTCACGCGCCTGTCAGCGCTCCTGCGAGACGGGGCCGTGGCCGCGCTCGGCGGGTTCATGACGCTGTTCGTAGGCGTGATGGCGGTGCGGGGGGTGGGGGCGGCCGTCGGGGATACCCTCGCGATCCGGGCCGCTAAGTTCGTGTCGGGCACGTTCATCCCGGTGGTCGGCAAGATGTTCTCGGACGCCGTCGCGATGGTCGCGAGCTGCTCCGTGCTCATTCAGAGCGGTCTCACCGTGGCCGGCCTCGTAGGCGTGTTCATGATCTGCTTGGTCCCAGCAGCTAAGATCTTCGTCGTAGCGGCTATGTATAAGTTGGCGGGCGCGGTGGTTCAGCCCATGGGCGACGAGCGCCTCGCGCGGTGCCTGGGTGCTTTGGGAAACTCGCTCGTCATGGTCCTCGTTTCCTTGGCCGTATCCGCGTTTGCCTTCGTCGCGGCCATGACGGTAGTGGCGGGCCTCGCGAACCTGACCGCCGCAATGAGATGAGCGTGGTAGGCGGGGGGTGCTGTGGCGTGATTGACGCAATATCGGGCTGGGTGCGCGACCTTGCGGTGATGGCGCTCACGCTCGCGTTCGCGGAAATGCTCCTCCCCCGGAACGACCTGCGAAAGTTCGCGAGGGTGGTCATCGGGCTCGTGCTCGTGGCGGTCATCCTGGGGTCCCTCGTCGACCTCTCCTCCATAAAAGACGTGCTGGCCACCACCTCGGCCCCGGCCTTCCCCGAAACCCCCAACGTCGGCGCACGTGACTACGCGGCGGAGGGGAACAGGGTGGCTCAGGCGGGCCTGGAGGTTGCGAGCCGCGGGGCAAAGGCGCGACTCGAGAGGCAGGTCGAGTCGCTGGCACGCCTGGCGTCCGGCGGCACCGCGGACGCCAGGGTTGAGCTCGGGCCTTCCGGCGAGATCTTGAAGGTCAGCGTAGCGGTGCGCCTGTCGCCGACTTCAACCGAGGCCCGGGGACCCGAGGACGGCGGCACGAGCCGGGGCACCGCATCGGTGGTCGCAGCGCGAGTGGAGGAGGCCTTGCGGGACTTCTACGGGCTCAGCGCAGACGTCCCTGTGGTCGTGGACGTGCGCGGGTAAGCCATGCGAGGTGATCCGAAATGACGCAGACCATTGCGGACTTGATCGCAAAACTGCTCGAAGGCAGATCCGACGAGGGCAGCGGTCTCAAGCCGCCGCAAATCCGGAGGATCGCGTGGCTCGTCCTTGCCGGCCTCGTCGGCGTCCTCCTGCTGCTCATCGGTTTCTCGTCGAGGTTCCAGGGCCCGTCTACCACGCCGGGCACACCGCGCACTGACGTGACACGCGGTGCGACACCTGTCGCCGCGGGATCTGGGTCGGCCGCGTACGACACACCCGACGCAATTGGGTCACAGGAGTCGTCCTTGGAACGTGCGCTCGAGGAGATCCTTCGCCAGGTCGAGGGCGCAGGCAGGGTGAGCGTGAAGCTGACGTTTGCGACCGGTCGCATGTATGAGTATGCTGAGAACGCCACCCGCGAGGAAAGCAGCACCACAGAACAGGACTCCTCCGGCGTGAAGAGAGAGACCACAGAGGTGAGGACCAGCGGCGAAGTGGTCACAACACAGGAGCGGGGAACAGGGTACGCTGTCCCGGTAGTTCGCAACGTGCTCGAACCGCGGGTCCAGGGCGTGCTCGTGGTGTCGGACGGCGCGAGTGACGCCCGCGTAAGGAGCGCCCTCACTGAGGCGGTTGCGACCGTCCTCGACATACCGCCCCACAAGGTTGCGGTACTTCCCAGGCAGAGGTAGGTGGCATTCATGAAAGACAGGGCGAGATCTGGCTTCGCGCTGATGGTGGTCATCGCGGTCGTTCTCGGGGTGTTGATCGGTACGAGGAACGTTGGAAGCCCGGTCGCTGACACCCAAGCCCAGCTCACGACAGACGATCAGGCGCGTCCCGTTGCCGCCGGTGGCACCGGGACGCCAAAGGGCGAGACGCCAGCCGGGACAGCGGCATCCAGCACGCCCGCCGATGAACTGGGCGCTAGGTCGACGAGCGGTGGCGCGGCCACCCAGGACGAGATCCCGGAAGCGACGGGCGAGGACTTCTTCGCGGAGTACAGGCTGGAGCGGACCCGCACGCGCTCAAAGAATATCGAGATGCTCCAACAGATCGTGGCAGACGAGAACACGTCCGAGGAAGCTCGGGCCGCGGCAAGCACCGAGCTCGTGGATCTCTCAAAGAGAACCGAAGCTGAAGCAGAGGCGGAGGCGCTCATAAGAGCGAGAGGCTACAAGGATGCGCTGGTGTTCGTTCGCGGGGACGCGTGCGACGTGGTGGTCTCCGGACCGGAACTCACGCGCGCCGATGCGGAACAAATCGGAGACATCGTGGCAAGGTGCCTCGGGGTCGACCTCGCCAACATAACCATAATCGAGCGCACGGACTAAGTGGAGGTGCGACAACAGGAGGCCGGACCCGCGCTATCTGAAGGGCGAGTTGCCCGCGATGCCGGCACGCGACGTGCGCGGCGTTCACCACCGCTCGAGCCAAACCAGCTAAGTGCCCGCCCGGCGGCCAAGGGAAGAAGGAAACGAGGCACTTGTGGTGAATATAGCAAGGCATGACCCGAAGTCCCGGCGCTGTTGCTATGGTTAGTGGTTCCAATCGCCGGGAAGGCTATGAACGCGGATATTCATCCAGTT
The DNA here is from genome assembly GCA_012842395.1 of Bacillota bacterium. NCBI lineage: Bacteria > Bacillati > Bacillota > Bacillota bacterium. Next base: position 43,909 of record DUSX01000004.1, on the reverse strand, counting down.
TCAGGGAAGGCAGGCTGCAGGAGTTGGAACTCAGAGAACTGCGACGTGAGATCGCCGGGCTCGCGAGGATAATGAACGCGCACGACATCGCAGAGATAGAGATCACAGCGGACGGGATGTCCCTGAAGTTGCGGAAGGCAGACGGCATGGTGACCGTGAAGCGGGCTCCGGAGGTGGTCGGCCTCGTGGAGGCGTTGCCGGAGGAGGAACCGCCGCGCGCCAAGGCCGCGCCGGAACCCAAAGGCGAGGTGACAGCGCGGGAGAACCGCATCACGATCACCGCCCCCATGGTAGGCACGTTTTACAGGGCCCCCGCGCCCGACGCCGACCCTTACGTCGAGATCGGAGATACGGTCTCCCCGGGGCAGGTGGTGTGTATAATCGAGGCCATGAAGATCATGAATGAGATACAGGCCGAGGTGAGGGGAAGGGTCCTGGAGATCCTTGTGGAAAACGCGGAGCCCGTGGAATACGGCCAGCCCCTATTCGTCCTCGAGACCCTCTGAGGCCAGGGCAAGCCTTGAGGCTGTTGCGGCCTGGCTCATGTCGTACCTGGTTCATATCGTAGAGGACGCATCATTCATGGATGCTGAAGCGGAGGTTGCGGGAGGTACAGCGTGTCGGAGCTTGCCATTACAAAGGTCCTCGTGGCGAACAGAGGCGAGGTTGCTGTCAGAATCATCAGGGCTGCTAAGGAGCTTGGCATAAAGACCGTGGCAGTGTACTCGGAGGCCGATCGCGGGTCGCTTGCGACCAAGTTGGCTGACGAGGCTTATTGTATCGGGCCCGGGCCCAGCACCCAGAGTTACCTCAACATACCCAACATCATCAGCGCGGCGATGCTTTCCGGAGCGGATGCGATCCATCCGGGCTACGGGTTTCTGGCTGAGAACCCGTATTTCGCCGAGATCTGCGAGTCTCACGGCTTGAAATTCATAGGCCCCAGCGCCCGAGTGATGAACGTCATGGGTGACAAGGCGGAGGCCAAGCGGGCGATGGCTGCAGCCGGGCTGCCTGTGATCCCCGGCACGTCAGGAGTCATACAGGACGAGAAAGAGGCCCTTGCATTTGCGGACGAATACGGGTTTCCGGTGATGGTGAAAGCCGCTGCAGGTGGCGGCGGGAAGGGAATGCGCGCCGCGTCCAGTAGGCAAGAGCTTGTGACCGCCATTAGGTTCGCGCAAGCCGAGGCCGAGGCCGCGTTCGGCGTGGCGGGAGTATATCTCGAGAAGATCCTCGACCGCCCGAGACACGTCGAAGTGCAGCTACTCGTGGATGAGGACGGACACGCGATCCATCTCGGCGAACGCGACTGCTCGGTGCAAAGAAAGCATCAGAAGCTGATAGAGGAGTCGCCGTCGCCGGTGGTGGACGACAGGATGAGAAAGGCGATAGGCGACGCGGCCGTGCGGGGCGCGCTCGCCGTCGGTTACACCAACGCCGGCACCATGGAGTTCCTCGTGGATTCCACCGGGGCGTTCTACTTCATGGAGATGAACACGAGGGTGCAGGTGGAACACCCCGTGACGGAGCTCGTGACAGGCATCGACATCGTTAAGGCGCAGTTCATGATAGCCGCGGGCGAGTCCATCGCGGTCACTCAAAACGACATCGTTCTCTCGGGCCACGCCATCGAGTGCAGGATCAACGCGGAAGATCCTTCGCGGAGCTTCATGCCATCGCCCGGGCGCGTGTCCTCGGTCGTTATCCCCGGAGGGCCCGGGGTGAGGGTGGATACCGCGCTTTTCGCGGGATGCACCGTGCCGCCTTACTATGATTCGCTCATCGCAAAAGTGGCTGTGTGGGGCCGCGACCGCGCTGAGGCCATCGAGAGGATGTCGAGGGCGCTCGAGGAGATCGAGATAGAGGGCATTTGCACGAACGTCGCGTTCCAGCGAAGGCTCATAAGGAGCTCCCGGTTCCGCGAAGCTGAGATCTATTGTAACGATGACGTTCTGGCCGTTGCCGCCGGGAACTCCGCTGATTTGTCAAGGCAGGCATGAAAAGGTATAATGCGGCCGGAAGGAGGGCCAAGATGCCATGCAGCCGGGCGACCTGCAGTATTATGACGATACTCGCTCGCACGATAGTCATGAGAGCCTCGGGAATATCAAGATAGCAAGCGAGGTCGTGGGAGTGATCGCCGGCCTCGCCGCAACCGAGGTGGAGGGGATAGCCGGCATGAGCGGCGGCATCACTGGAGGCATAGCCGAGCTGCTCGGGCGCCGGAACCTGTCCAAAGGGGTGAAGGTGGAGGTCGGCGAGAAGGAGGCGGCCGTTGACCTCTTCGTCGTGGTCAATTACGGGGTGCGAATCCCCGATGTCGCCTGGAAAGTGCAACAGAACGTGAAGAGGGCCATCGAGAGCATGACCGGGCGCGAGGTCGTGGAGGTTAACGTTCACGTGCAAGGGGTGAGCTTCCCGCACGAGGAGAAACAGGAGACTGCGAGGGTGCGCTGACCAGGAAGGTGAAAGGAGCAGCTTCCACCATGAGATTCTACGACCGAGTCGTCGTGTTTGCTTCGTCCCTTGTGATGATTGGGACAGGCCTGGTATTCCTGATGATGGCTTTCGGGCCAAACCCTACAAGGCTCTTCACTGATGTCTTCCTCACTGGGCCTTTCGGCAGCCTGCGTCCGGTGGTAGTCGTGGGCGCCGCCATCGTCGCTGCCCTGGGACTCTACCTCATGTGGCTTGCCACCCGGGGCCGCGGGCGGCGCAGGCCGATCATCCGTGGGACAAGCCTCGGCGAGGTCAGGATCGCACAAACCGCCGTTGAAGCGCTCGTCCGGCGGGCGGCGAGGGAGGTACCGGGGATTCAAGACGTTGACACCGTGGTCGACTTATCCGGCGAAGAACTGGAGATATTCGTATCAGTCACTGTAAGCCCCGACATCTCCATTCCGTCCGTGGCCGAGCAGATCCAGGCGAAGCTCGCGCGCTACATCGGCGACACGGTCGGGGTGGACGTGTCAAAGGTGTCCGTGAACGTGAGAAACATCGGCCACGAGCAGAAGACCCCGAGAGTAGTGTAGCCGGAGAAAGGGGGCAGGTTGATGCGTCCCGAGGTCAGGGAGATGCTGCGCATTGCCCTCGAACACCCGGGGAAGGTGTTCGGGTCGATATTCGGTTTCATTGTCGGATGGGTGATGATCCTCTTCAGCCCCATTGCCGGCCTCTATCTTGTGGGCTGTGTAGCCGCAGGCTACCTTATCGGCCGGTATATCGACAGTCGCAGGAGCATCAGGGACATCCTCGGAGATCTTCTGCCGCCTCAGGATCGCTGAGCGGAACCGGGCGGGAGCTGCGACAAGGGCTCCTGTGCGCGAGCGAGGAGGGGCTGCCGGCAGCCCCTTCCAAAGTCAGGGGGGCGCCGCAACGCTTTCGTAAAGGCGCGGCGCGGGCTGCGTGAGGTGAGAGGTTTGACCAGAAGAGAGGCGCGTGAGGCCGCGTTCATCGCGCTCTTCCAGATGGACGTGGGCCGGGCGGCGATGGAGCCGGCTATCCATGCCGCCACGAACGGCAGGCGAGTGGATGAGCGAAGCCTTGATTACGTGCGAAGGGCGGTGTCCGGGGTCGTCGAGCGCAAAGCGGAAATCGACGCGATCATATCGAAGCTGGCGATCGGGTGGACGCTCGACCGCATGGGCGCCGTCGACCGCAACCTCTTGCGGCTCGCCGTGTACGAGATCCTCCATCTGGACGACGTCCCGGTGGCGGCGGCCATCAATGAGGCCGTGGCTCTTGCGAAGAAATTCGGTGACGAGGAGTCGGGCAAGTTCGTCAACGGCATTCTGGGAAGGCTCGCCCGGGAAACGGCGGCAAGCCCCGGTAACTCTCCTGAGTAAGCCTTGTCGGCTCTCCAAGCGTGACGCCGCGACTTGTCGCCTCTTCCCAGGGGTGCTGGGGCTGTGGGCTGTCGGTCTTTGCACGACGGGGCGCTCGGGAACTGGTCGGCCGGCCCTCACGGCGGATTCTACCGAGGCGCGCCGCGGGCGCGCCGTGCCCTCAAGGCAAGGATGGCGATCGTGGGCAGCGCTTGCGCCCTGACCTGCACGCTGAAAGGCGGGGCAGCGCGAACTTGTGACGATCTACCTGGCAAGCCCGCGTCCCGCGCCTGGAAGGTCCGCAGAACGTTGTGTGAAGGTGCTGCCATGCTCTCTATCTATTCTGTCTCCGATGTCAACAGGCACATAAAGCAGATCGTCGAAGGCGACGAGGCCCTTTCAGGTATCTGGGTGCGCGGCGAGATCTCCAATTTCACCTATCACACATCGGGGCACATGTACTTCAGCCTCAAGGACGCTTCCGCAAGGCTTCGGTGCGTGATGTTTCGCGGAAACAACGCCCGTCTCAAGTTCATGCCCGCCGACGGAATGCTCGTATTCGCGTTCGGCTCGGTGGGCGTATACGAAAAAGCCGGCGATGTGCAGCTCTATGTGGAAGACATGATGCCCGCTGGCACCGGGTCGCTGTACCTCGCGTTCCTGCAACTACGCGAGAAACTCGCTGTGGAAGGCCTCCTAGATGCCTCGAGAAAGCGACCGCTGCCGAGGTTCCCGTCGGTCGTTGGGGTCGTGACATCTCCCACCGGCGCCGCAGTGCGTGATGTCATCACCGTGATAAGCCGCAGAGCGCCAGGCACCACGGTGCTTGTGGTGCCCGCTCAGGTGCAGGGGGACGAAGCCCCAGAAAGCATAGTCAAGGCCCTCGAGCTCGTGAACCGCGCCTCCGCGCTCATCGACGTGGTCATCGTGGGACGGGGCGGCGGCTCCATAGAGGACCTCTGGGCGTTCAACGACGAAAGAGTCGCCCGGGCCATCGCAGGCTGCAAGGTTCCTGTGATATCCGCCGTAGGCCATGAGACAGATTTCACCATCGCAGACTTCGTGGCAGACCGTCGGGCGCCTACTCCTTCGGCCGCCGCCGAAATGGCCGTTCCCGACCTGGCCGAGACAAGACAGGCGCTCCTTCAACTTTCGTTGCGCCTGGAGGCCGCGGCGAAGGCAGAGGTGCGCCGGCACAGAGAGTGGTTCGAGCGCGTCGCCCGGTCTCACGTCTTCAGGTTTCCTCAAGACATAACGAGAGACCACCGGCAGAGGCTGGGTGACGCGCACCAGAGGGCGGTCGCAGCCATTGCGCGGAGGCTCGCCGAAAAGCGAGAGGTGTTCGGAGCGCTCGCGGCGCGGCTCGATGTGTTGAGCCCGCTGGGCACGCTCGCGCGCGGTTACGCTGTGGTCAGGACCCTTCCAGAGAGGCGCGTCGTCCGCGGTGTGAGGAGCGTCGCGGAAGGCGACGGGGTCGAAGTGCTGCTTGCCGACGGAAGCGTTGAGTGCGTCGTGACCACGGTCAAGGAGGGAGGCCCCAATGGGAGACGAGGGGACGAAGATTGACTTCGAGAAGGCCATGGAGGAGCTCGAGGAGACGGTGTCGCGCCTGGAAGGCGGCGAGCTCACGCTGGAGGAGTCTCTCGAGGCTTTCGAGAAAGGCATGTCACTCGTGAAGATGTGCCGGAAGAAGCTAGACGAAGCGGAAACAAGGATCGCGAAGCTTGTGGAGACGAAAGGCGGCGAGCTCGTCACCGAGCCATTCCGTCTCGAGGAAGATGCGGGATGAACGACTGGACGCACAGGATGAGAGAGCTCGTGAACGAGGCCCTCGAGCGCACGCTGCCTCCTGAGACGGCCGCCCCCGTCGGGCTTCACAGGGCCATGAGGTACGCGGTCTTTCCCGGGGGGAAGCGAATACGACCGCTCCTGACGCTCGGCGCGGCCCTCGCAGTGGGGCGGAGGCACAGCGCAGCCCTCGGAAGCGCGGCGGCATGCACTCGTCGCGACGACTGGGATGAGATGGCCGTGCGGCGCGCCATGCCTTGTGCGGTCGCGGTTGAGCTCGTTCACTCGTATTCGCTTATCCACGACGATCTTCCGGCGATGGATGACGACGACTTCAGGCGCGGCCGTCCTACGGTACACAAGGCTTTCGGAGAGGCGCTGGCCATCCTCGCGGGCGACGCCCTTCTGCCGCTGGCATTTGAGGTGCTCACCGGGGACGAATCCCGGAGCCTGATAGGCCCGGAAGCGGCGGCGAACACCGCCTGGGAGCTCGCGCGTGCGGCGGGGAGCCTGGGCATGGCGGGCGGGCAGGCCATTGACGTCGGTGATGCCGCGGAGCGCTCTGGGCACCCCCGCAGTGAGGAGGCCGCGCCGGGTGCGACCGACAGGGCCCAGGCGCCGCGAGGCGGTGACGTGACGCTCGCGAACCGAGTGGTGCGCCTCGCAGACCTCAAGACCGGGGCACTCATACGGGCTGCGGTGCGCTGCGGTGCGATCGCCCTCTCCGCGCTCCCCGACGAGCTCGAGGCGCTGACCCGTTTCGGAAGCCTTGTCGGCCGCGCCTTCCAGGTGTTCGATGATCTGGACGATATCGAAGAGGGGAACGTGCTGACCTTCCCGCGGGCGATGGGGTCCGAGGCAGCAAGAGCCTACGCCGAGGAGCTTCTGGCGCAGGCGGAGGAAGCGCTGTCGCTATTCGCGGCGGGCGAAGCCGCCGAGCTGTGCGCGCTCGCCCGGGCGCTCGGCGGCCGCGTCGCTTGAAGGCAAGAAGTGCCTATGTTATAATCATTTCTGCCAGGGCAGGTGGTGCAGTATTCTAGTCAGCACCACCATCTTTGAAGACGGGCCTAAAAATCCGTCGAGGGCACATCGATGAAGTCCCTGGTGCTGGCCGCCGACGCCCAGTCGGGGGCTGGTGCTGGGGGTTAAGAGGAGAGGGCGATCTGCAATGGCATGCGGGCGTTGACCCTCTCCTCGCGGAGACCCGACCCCGTGGTGAGACGGCACCGACCGGCTGCCACGGCCGGGGGGTAAACCTGCACTTAGGTGCGGGCAGGTGCGAGACACACCGTGCTTGGTGCAGTGTAGCCTGCCTTGAGTGGTGGGCGCGGGATTGCGGGTACCAGGGCAAGTGCCTCCTGGCCAGGAGGCTGGCCCGTTGCCGCATGAAACCCCAACTGCAAAAGAGGCTAGAAGATGGTGGGAGCTGCCGAGGAAAACTCCTAGACTGTCCGGAGACGTGGGGCATTCCGGGGATTGCAGTGTGCGCTAAGTGGTAATCCGGCCGCCCGCTGTGGCAACCGCGGGAGGCGGTCGTAAACGGGAAACCGCCCGAGCGGCAACGCGAGGGAGCACCGCAGGGAAAACCAGCCGGACCTCAAGCCACAATATTTACCCGGGGTGCTACCACCTGCCTGGAACGTTTTCGAGGTGATGGCGTTCTTGGACCAACGTCTCGCAAGAGCTGTGTCCGTTGGTTTGACAACTTTCTTGCTGGCAATATCAGTCAATTTCGTGTCCAAGATTCTCCTGGGTCGCGTCGGGTTGGTTCTTGGACTTTTTGTTCTGTTGGGCATAGTTTTTATCGGCGTCATATTTGACGTGCTGGGCACGGCCTCGACCGCTGCCAAGAGACAGCCTTTCCACGCGATGGCTGCGAAGAAGGTGTACGGTGCCCACCAGGCGCTCCGCATAGTCCGGTCCGCCGACCGTGTGGCCAACTTCTGCAACGATGTGGTGGGCGATATGGCAGGCACGGTCAGCGGCGCCGTCGGGGCGAGCATAGTTGTGCAGCTCATGACGGTCATGCCATCCGGAGTGAGCGAAACTCTGGTAAGCACGGTGGTGATAGGCCTCATCGCCGCGCTCACAGTCGGCGGCAAGGCGTGGAGCAAGAACATGGCGGTGAACGACGCCGAGAAGATCGTGCTCGCGGCTGGAAAGGTCATAGCAGGCATCGAGTCCGTCACCGGGCTCACGTTCTTTCGTGGCGGGAAGGAGAACCATCGCCGGCACGTGCGTCCTGAGGCCGAGGTCCGTGGGCGAGAGGACCGCGGCCGGAAGTCGAAATCGAGAGATGATGAGAGGTAACGAGGGTGGCAAGGCTCCTTGACCGTTTGGACCTACCGCACGACTTGAAACGGCTCTCGCCGCAAGAGCTGGAGCAGCTTGCGTCGGAGATCCGCGAAGAGATCATAACCACGGTGGCCAAGACCGGGGGCCACCTCGCGCCGAGCCTCGGCGCCGTTGACCTAGCCATCGCGCTTCACGCGGTCCTGGACAGTCCGAGAGACAAGATCGTCTGGGACGTCGGCCACCAGGCATACGCTCATAAGATCCTTACCGGGCGCCACACGGTGTTCCGTAGCCTCAGGCAGTTCGGGGGCATAAGCGGGTTTCCTAGGCGCGACGAGAGCCCCCACGACGCTTTCAATACGGGCCATTCGAGCACTTCCATCTCGGCGGCGCTCGGCATCGCAAAGGCCCGCGACCTCAAAGGCGAGGATTTCACGGTGGTAGCGGTCATCGGCGACGGCTCCCTCACGGGGGGCATGGCCTTCGAAGCCTTGAATCACGCGGGCCATCTCAAGACCGACCTCATCGTAGTGCTGAATGACAACGAGATGTCGATATCCCCCAACGTGGGCGCGCTTGCCTCATACCTCGCTCGACTGCGAACGGAACCACGCCTCCTGAAACTGCGGCAGGACATCGAGCGCATACTCGAGGGGGTCCCGCGTATCGGCAAGGATCTCGCCGAGAGCGTCAGGCGGCTCAAAGGAAGCGTGAAGTACCTAGTGGTCCCTGGCATGCTCTTTGAGAACCTGGGCTTCACTTACCTTGGGCCACTCGACGGCCATGACATTCAGGCTATCATGCGCACCGTCGAGGACGCGCGTGCCAAGGGCGGTCCCGTGCTCATCCATGTGGTTACGAAGAAGGGGCGTGGCTATCCGCCTGCTGAGGCCGACCCCAGGAAGTTCCACGGGGTAGGCGAGTTCGACGTGGCGTCCGGGGAGCTCCTGCGCTCGCCGGGGCCGCCGACTTATACCCAGGTGTTCGGCGAGACTCTTGCGAAGCTGGGGTCGAGCGACCCGCGGATCGTGGCCATAACGGCCGCCATGCCTGACGGCACCGGGCTCGACGCCTTCGCGCGGCTTCATCCAGACCGGTTCTTCGACGTAGGCATAGCGGAGCAGCACGCTGTCACGCTTGCCGCGGGGCTGGCGAGCCAGGGCTTCATCCCGGTGGCCGCGATCTACTCCACGTTCCTTCAGAGAGCCTATGACCAGATTGTCCACGACGTGGCCCTGCAGGGGCTCCACGTGGTGTTCGCCGTGGACAGGGCCGGGCTTGTCGGGGAAGACGGCCCGACCCATCACGGGGCCTTCGACATTGCGTATCTCAGGAGCGTGCCGGGGATGACGGTGATGGCGCCCGCGGATGAAGTGGAGCTCGTGGTCATGTTTTCGGCGGCTCTTCGCATGGACGGGCCCGTTGCCTTGAGATACCCGAGGGCCCAGGGCTGGGGAGACGCCGCGTTCAGACCTGCTTGCCCCATCGAGCACGGAAAGGGCGTTCTCGTCCGCGACGGCGACGACGTAGCGATCGTCGCCATCGGCAGCATGGTGTATCCGTCGCTCCAAGCGGCTGCGCTTCTCGAGCGGAGGGGGATAAGCGCTGCCGTGGTGAACGCGAGGTTCGCGAAACCAATTGATGAGGAACTTCTCTTGTACGTGGCCAGCCGGTGCGGGCGCGTGGTAGCGGTCGAGGAGGGAACGCCAGCGGGTGGGTTCGGGAGCGCGGTCGCCCAGGTGATCGCGCAGCACGGCACCACGGGGCAGGCCGTGGCATTCCGGCACCTTGCGCTGCCCGACGCCTTCGTGCAACACGGACCGAGAGACACGCTCCTGGCTGGGTGCGGGCTCACGCCGACCCACATCGCGAAGGCCGCAGCTGACCTCCTCGAGCGCAGCCCGGGTGTAATACGGACGCGACAGGGCACCTCCGCCATGGGCTCGAGCGAGCTCGCAGCAGGGGCGGAGGTGACGAGGTGACAGGCCTAGATGACTCCGGCGGAGGCCTAGCCGGCCGATGCGCAAGCGAAGGCCCCGACAACCTCGGCAAAGCGCCGGCCCGCGCGCGCACGCGCTTGGATGTCTTGCTTGTGGAACTGGGGATGTTCGAAACGAGAGAGAAGGCCCGCCGGGCCATAATGGCAGGCGAGGTTTTCGTGGACGGCGCAAGGCAGGACAAGCCAGGCGCGAAGGTACCCGCGTCGTCGGCGATCGAGGTGAGGCCGACGAAAGCCGCGTACGTGAGCAGGGGCGGGGAGAAGCTCGAGAAGGCCCTCCACGAGTTCGGCGTGGACGTGGCCGGAAAGGTTGCCATCGACGTCGGCGCATCCACCGGCGGGTTCACCGACTGCCTACTGCGTCACGGTGCGAGACGGGTGTATGCCGTTGACGTGGGATACGGTCAGCTCGCGTGGGAGCTTCGGAATGACCCCAGGGTGGTGGTGTGCGAGCGCACAAACGTGCGGTATCTCACGAGGGAGGCTGTGCCGGAGCCAGCGGATGTCTGCACGATCGATGTGTCGTTCATATCGATAACGAAGTTTCTCGAGCATCTGTTGACGTTTCTGGTTGCCGGCGCGTCCATCGTGGCGCTCGTGAAGCCCCAGTTTGAGGCGGGCAGAGAGAAAGTGGGCAAGGGAGGGGTGGTCCGCGACCCCGACGTCCACGCGGAGACGCTCCTTCGCGTGGTGGAGTTCATGATGGGGTGTGGACTGGAGATCCGAGGGATCACCTATTCGCCGATAAGAGGGCCTGCAGGAAACATCGAGTTCTTGGTGTATGCAGTAAAGTGCCGAGAGCCCAGTTGCGGTCTCGGCGCGGCAGTGAGCGAAGCGCTTGAGGCCTCGGTGCGTGAGGTAGTGCTCGCGGCGCATCGCGCCCTCGACTGATGCGGGCCTCAGGCGCACGCCGTTCGCATTCGCAACGGAAGTCCTTGTTGGTAGGAGACTGTGCGAGGTGCGAGATGAGGATAGGCCTTGTAACCCACCTTGGAAAGCACGCCGCCGTCGAAACGGCGAAGGAGCTCCTGAGGTTCCTTCCCGCGCGAGGGGTCCAGGTCATGCTTGATCCCGACAGTGCGCGGGAATTCGGCCTCGTCGACCTGTCCTTCGGCGAGGAGGCCATTGGTGAGAAGCTCGACCTCGCCGTCGTGCTCGGGGGCGATGGCGCCCTCCTGAATGCGGCCCGCCGCCTTGCCGGTAGTGAGGTTCCCATCCTCGGCGTGAACGTCGGCCATCTCGGGTTTCTCACTGAGGTGGAGCTTCCCGACTTGTACGAGGCTCTCGAGAGGGTCCTAAGCGGCCGGTACACTGTGGAGGAGAGAATGATGCTCCGTGCGCAGGTCACGCGCGGGTCAAAGGGAACCGTGGCAGACTTCGTTGGGCTGAACGACGTGGTTGTCACCAAGGGCGCGTTTGCCAGAATGATACGGCTGAAGACGTACATCGGCCCGAATTTCATTGGCACCTACCCGGCGGACGGCGCCATAGTCGCGAGCCCCACCGGCTCCACCGGCTACTCCTTGTCCGCGGGCGGCCCGATAGTAGACCCGGCCATCGATACCCTCATAGTGACGTTCATTTGCCCGCACACTTTGGCGGCGAGATCCTTCGTCGCTTCCCGCAGGGACACGGTGAGGATAGTCGTGTCCGCCCCGAGCGAGGAGGTCATGCTGACCGTCGACGGCCAGGTGGGATTTCGCTTGGAGAACCGCGACGAGGTCCTTGTGGAAGCCGCCCCGACGAAGACCCGGCTCGTGAAGCTCGGGCGTCGCAGCTTCTACGAGGTCCTCAGGACGCGTCTTGCGGAAGGGAACGTGTAGGAAGGTGAAATCGTTGAAGGCCAAGCGCCACGCGAGGGTGCTCAAGATCATCAGGGACAAGGTGGTCGAAACCCAGGAAGACCTCGCCCGTGAACTGCGCAAGGAGGGCTTCAAAGTCACGCAGGCCACTGTCTCTCGGGACATCAAAGAGCTGCGCATAACGAAGCTGCCCACCAGCGACGGACGGTATCGCTACGGCCTGCCGCACGAGCGGTCGCAAGAAGAGGCCCAGCGACGTCTCGAAAGGCTGTTCGCGGATTCCGTTGTGGCCGTCGATTTCAGCGAGAACCTGGTCGTCATCAAGACCCTCACGGGCAACGCCCACGCGGTGGCGGCAGCCATCGACGAGGCGGACTTCAAGGAGATCGTGGGAACTATAGCCGGCGACGACACGATCCTGGCGGTGGTCCGCCCCAAGTCTGCCGTCCCCGAACTGCTGGGAAGATTCAACAGGCTGCGACGGCCGTCCCCGGAGGAGCGCGGGGAATAGCGAGCGAAGGTCCGGTCGACAGGAGGAGCTGCGACCAGAGCGGTGGTGAGATGCCGTGCTTCTTGAGCTCCATATCAAAGACTTCGCTCTTGTGGAGGAAGTCGAGCTCCAATTCAGGGAAGGGTTCAACGTGCTCTCGGGAGAGACAGGCGCGGGCAAGTCCATCATCATCGGTGCCGTGACTCTCCTTCTTGGAGGGCGCGCGTTTTTGGACCTGGTCCGCACGGGGACGGACGAAGCCGTCATCCACGGGGTGTTCTCCGTCCCGAAAGGGTCTTCTGCGCGTCGGGCCATCGAAGACCTTGGCATAGAAGTGGGGAACGACGACCTTGTGGTCATCTCACGCACCATCTCAAGATCCGGAAGGAACCAGTGCAGGGTGAACGGGCGGCCCGTCACGCAGGGGATGCTTGCAGGCATCGGTGAGCATCTGGTTGACATCCACGGCCAAAACGAGCACCAGTCGCTGCTCCGGGTAGGGAAGCACATAGAGTTCCTCGACAGGTTTGCAGGCCCGGAGACGCTTGCCCTTCGCGATGAGGTGCGGTCCTGTCATGCGCGCCTCGTGGAGCTCCAGGAGAGGCTCGCAGCGCTTCGCACGGGAGAGAGGGAGCGCGCGCAGCGCTTGGACCTTCTCGAGTTTCAAGCGAGAGAGATCGACGCCGCGCGGCTTTCCCCAGGAGAGGACGTGCAGCTTGCACGCGACCGGGCGGTCCTCGCTGCGGCGGACCAGCTCTACGCCCACGCCGAGGCGGCGTACGCCGCGCTCCAGGGGACTGACGGCCTGTCAGCGGGCGCTTGTGACGCCATAGCCGCGGCCATTTCGGAGATCGAGGCCATCATGAAGGTGGATGACTCCGTGAGAGGGGCGCAAGAGCTCCTGCAAAGTGCCTCAGCCGCGTGCGAGGAGGCGGCGCGGATGCTCCGGGTATACAGGGACGGCATCGAGGTTGACCCGGCACGACTCGCGCAGGTGGAAGAGCGTCTCGCTGTTCTCCAGCGTTTGAAGAAGAAGTACGGTGACACGGTGGACGAGATCCTCGAGTTCCGCCGCGAGATCGGCCGTGAGATAGAGAAGGCCGCGTCCTCAGAGGAGGAGATAGCAGCGATTGAAAGGGAATTGGCGAAGACCAGAGAGTCTCTCGGAGCCCTCGCCGGCTCCCTCCACGAGCTGCGGGCGCGTGCCGCGCGTGTGCTCGAGAAGCAGGTGGAGGCCGAGCTTGCCGAGCTGAACATGGGTTCATGCGAATTCCGTGTGAGCTTCTCCACAAAGGAAGACGCGGCGGGCGTGCCTGTGGGGGGCAAGCTCCTTGCTTGCGGGGCAAGCGGCGTCGACACTGTGGAGTTCCTCCTCTCGGCAAACCGGGGCGAGCCGGCAAAGCCCCTTGCCCGCATAGCGAGCGGCGGGGAGATCTCCAGGGTGATGCTTGCCCTGAAGTCGTGCCTCGCCTCGGTGGACGAGGTGGACACGCTCATATTCGACGAGATCGACGCCGGCATCGGCGGCCGCACAGCGACCGCGGTCGCAGCGAAGCTCGCGGCGACGAGCCGGATGCGCCAGGTGATCTGCGTGACCCATCTCGCCCAGATCGCGAGCATGGCCGATACCCACTACGTCATCAATAAGGTCGAGGGGGGCGGGCGCACGAAGACCGTCGTCGAGAAGCTTGAGGGAGAAGCACGCATAGCCGAGATCGCGAGGATGCTCGGAGGCGCAGGCCTCACACCGACAACGTTCGAGCATGCGAGAGAGATGCTTCAGGCGGCCTCGCGCGCCAGCGGCCGCTGACCCAGGGCCTCCCAGCCCTGCCCGCAAACCTCCCAGCCTCGGCCCGCAAACACCGCAACCTTCCCGCGAACGCCAGGCAGTCGACGGTCGAAAGGTCGAAGCCGCGGCAGGTTCACGTCGAGAGCATTTCGATGGTCCCATAGAGGAAAAGCCCTGACCGGCGCGAATAAACACTGTGGTACGTCTGCGAGACGCGAGGACGACTCGGGCTCGATACGCGGCAGCGCCATGGGCGCCGTCACAGAATCCGGACCACGCGGCGCGGCTGCGCCGGCTCACCCACGACGCGCTCATCAGCGAGAGGACGGCTGAGCGACCGATGACCGATGACGCTATGAGGATCACGGTTCACCCGATACTTGAGTTCAAGAGGGGCAGGAAGGTCAAGTTTACGTTCGACGGCCAGGAACTGGAGGGGTACGAGGGGGAGCCTATTGCGGCCGCCCTGCACGCAGCGGGCGTGCGCGTGCTGAGAGAGAGTCCTAAACTGAAAAGGCCGAGGGGCTTCTTCTGCGCGATAGGCAACTGCTCGTCGTGCCTGATGACCGTGGACGGGCGCCCGAACGTGAGAGTCTGCATAGAGAGGCTGCGCGAGGGCATGCGCGTCGAAACGCAGCGGGGAAAGGGTGTGCTTCTTGCGAACGACTGAGGTCTGCGTGATCGGGGCAGGCCCAGCGGGCCTGTGCGCCGCCATAGCCGCCCGGGAGATGGGCGCCCGAGTGACTTGCGTAGACTCCGGCACGAGGCCGGGAGGGCAGCTCGTCAAGCAAACCCACAAGTTCTTCGGGTCGAGGGGACAGTTTGCCGGGCGGCGCGGGATAGACATAGCCCGCATGCTTGCGGCGCAGGTCGAGGGCGACCCGATGGTGGAGCTCATGCTGGAAAGCACCGTCGTCGGTTTCTATGATGACGGGACCCTCGGTATCGAGCGCGAGGATCGCGTCACGTTCCTGAAGCCGGAGCGCGTCATATGCGCCACGGGAGCTTCTGAGAGGATGCTCGCCTTTCCCGGCAACGATCTGCCGGGCGTTTACGGTGCCGGCGCGGTCCAGACGCTCATGAACGTGCACGGGGTGAGGCCCGGGCGCGCCGCGCTTATGGTTGGAGCAGGCAACATCGGCCTCATCGTCAGCTACCAGCTGTTGCAGGCGGGCGTCGAGGTCGTCGCAGTCGTCGAGGCAATGCCCAACATAGGCGGGTATGAGGTTCACGCGCGGAAGATCCGAAGGGCTGGCGTGCCGGTCCTCACATCGCATACGGTGAAGGCAGCGCACGGCACCAGGGTGGTCGAGGGCGCTACAATATGCGCTCTCGGCAGTGACTTCGAGCCGGTCCCGGGGACGGATCGGCGCTTCCAGGTGGACACCATATGCCTGGCGGTCGGCCTCACTCCCCTGGCAGACCTCCTCTGGCAAGCAGGGTGCAGGATGGCTTACATCCCCGAGCTTGGTGGGCACGTCGCTTTGCGGGATGACAACTACGAGACTTCGCGCCCAGGCGTATACGTGGCCGGAGACCTGGCGGGTATCGAGGAGGCCTCGTCCGCCATGATAGAAGGCACTCTCGCCGGGCTCGCCGCAGCGCGCTCGCTCGGGTATACAAGACCCGACGTGGATGAGAGGCTCGCGGCCGCCAGGGCCGAGCTCGCCGCGCTCCGCGCAGGCCCGAAAGGTGAGAGGGTGCGCCGGGGGATCGAACGTCTGATGCGCCTCGGGAAGGAGGTCGGCGTGTTTGCGTGACGGTGGCGAATTGACTGCCGGCCCGAGCGCCCCGAACGGTGTTCCTGACGCCGAGAGGCTCGCACGGGGCCCGTGCGTGGTCGTCGAATGTCCCGAGGAGATACCCTGCGACCCGTGCCACGACGCGTGTCCACGAGGTGCTATCCGGCCCTTTGAGGACATCAACCACCTTCCTGAGGTGGACTTCGACAAGTGCAACGGGTGTGGCACGTGCATATCCGCTTGCCCGGGGCTTGCCATATTCGTTGTCGACGAGACGTGGGGAGAGGCTCAGGCTCTCGTGAAACTGCCTTACGAGTTCGTGCCGCTGCCCAAACCAGGGCAGGATGTGGTGGGGTTGGATAGGACGGGAAGGGCGCGCTGCACCGCTAGAGTGGTCCGGGTCCAGACGTCCGAAAGGCAAGACAAGACATCTGTTGTGTGGATAGAGGTGCCGAAGGGGCTCTCGATGGAGGTCCGGCACATCCGGGTGGGAGGGAGCGCATGTGGCGTGCGCGAAACCTCAGGCTGAGGCGGCGCAGCGAACTGCGGACGACGAGAGTATGGGCGAAGGGGGCAAAGCCCCCGGGCCCGGCGTTGTCGTGGTTTGCCGGTGCGAGGACGTCACGCTCGACGAGATCCGCGATCTCATAGCTAAGGGTTACAGGACGGTCGAGGAGATCAAGCGGATCACCAGGTGCGGCATGGGGCCCTGCCAAGGCCGGACTTGCCGCCAACTCGTGCTGGCGGAGATAGCCAAGGCCACGGGCACCAGCGTCGCAGATCTAGCGACAGGGAAATTCAGGCCGCCCACTAAGCCTGTGCGTCTCGGGGGCGCGGTGGAGGCGAGCGACGAATCCGAAAGCCGGGAGCTGGAGCTCCAGCGCAGGCGCGCGGGCGAGCGCGGGATCGAGGGGGATGGCCATGACCAGGTCCGCTGACGCTGTTGTCATCGGTGGCGGGGTCGTGGGCGCATCCGTGGCGTATCATCTCGCGACGCGCGGGTTCGGCCGCGTGGTGCTCGTGGAGCGCTCGTACCTGGCGAGCGGCTCCACCGGACGCTGCGGCGCAGGGGTGAGGCAGCAGTGGGGCACGAAGCTGAACTGCCTCTTGGCACGCGAAAGCGTCCGGATGTTCGAACGGATGGACGAAGAGCTCGGCTATGACCGCAGCGTCGAATTCAAGCAAGGTGGCTATCTCCTTCTCGCGTACACAGACCGCGAGATGGATCAATTCACGAAGAACGTCCAACTTGAGCGGGAGCTGGGGATCCCGGCGAGCCTCCTCACGCCCGCAGAGGCGAAGGCCATCGTTCCTATGCTCAACACGAGCGACGTGCTGTGCGCCACGTACTGCCCGACCGACGGCCACGCCAATCCGTTCCACGTCACCTACGCGTACGCCGCCGCCGCGCGCCGGCTCGGCGTGGAGGTCATGACTTTCACGGAAGTCAAGGCCATCGAGGTCGGGGCCGGCGGGGTCGCCAGGGTCGTCTGCGACAAGGGGACCATCGATACGAGGGTGGTCGTGAACGCTGCCGGGCCGCATTCGGGGCTTGTGGCGCGGATGGTGGGCCTCGAGATCCCGTTCTGGGCCGAGCGTCATCAGATCCTTGTGACCGAGCCGGTGGAGCCCGCGCTGCGGCCGATGGTGATGTCGTTCTCGAGGCGGTTCTATTGCCAGCAAACCCCGCATGGGAGCTTCGTGATGGGCATGGGAGACCCGTCCGAGCCACATGGCTTCAGCACCGAGAGCGGCTGGAAGTTCCTCGTTGAAATGGCACGCGAGATAACGAGGGTCCTGCCTCCTGTGGGTAACCTCAGGGTCGTGAGGCAGTGGGCGGGGTTGTACGACATGACGCCCGACGCCCACCCGATACTTGGTGCAACGCCGGTGGAGGGTTTCTACCTTGCGTGTGGGTTCTCGGGTCACGGCTTCATGCTGGCTCCCATCACCGGCAGGCTGCTCGCTGAGATCATCTGCGACGGCAAGCCTTCCATAGACATAAGCGGGCTTGACCTCGGCCGGTTCGAGCGGGGGGAGCTCGTGGTCGAGCCCTCAGTAGTATAGCCCGTGCCCGCGCCGGTGGCCGATGAACGGGCGATGCACGGGCACGGCTCGTTTGACTCGCGTCTTGCTCACGAAGGCTCGGGAGGGGAGAGAAGGTGGAACTCGATCTCGATCGATGCACAGGTTGCAGGCTTTGTCAGCTCGTGTGCTCGGTGACGAACTTTGGCGAGAACAACCCCAAGAAAGCCGGGATCCGCGTGGTCTCCAAGCTCTTCACCGACGCCAGATACGACGTGATCGTCTGTGACCAGTGTGGCACGTGCGCCGATGTCTGCCCCGTCGGCGCCATTAACATGGATGAGGGTGTGGTACGGATAGACGCGGACACATGTACGAACTGCGGCGTTTGCATAGACGCGTGCCCGAATGGCGCGCTGTTTTCGCACCCCGAGGTTGCTCACCCCATCAAGTGCGTGGCGTGCGGGGAGTGCGCGAAGTACTGCCCGAGAGGCGTCCTTGATGCTCTCGCTGGCTTGCGAAAGGTGGCGAGCTAGATGCGGACGATGCACGGATACGCGGGAAGCATCCTGAGGGTTGACTTGTCCACGGGCGTCGCTTCCGCGCAGCCGCTTGCCGAGGACCTCGTGAACGCCTACATAGGCGGCCGGGGCTTCGGCGCATACCTCGTGTACAGGGAGGTCCCACCCGGCACCGACCCGCTTGGGCCCGGCAACAAGCTAGTGGTGGCCGCGGGGCCGTTCTCCGGCGTGTTCCTGCCCAGCGGTTCAAAGACGAGTTTCTCTGCCAAGAGCCCGGCGACAGGGCTCTACGGCGACAGCAACATCGGGGGGCATCTCGCTGGTGAGCTCAAGTACGCCGGCTACGATGCGGTCGTGCTGGAAGGCAGGGCGCCCGTACCATCGTACCTATTCATTGAGGACGACAAGGTCGAGGTGCGCCCTTGCGAGAAGCTGTGGGGAATGGGCGCGATCAAGACGGAGAAGGCTCTCAAGGACGAGCTCGGGGACGAGTTTCAGATAGCCACCATCGGACCCGCGGGCGAGAACATGGTGGTTTTCGCCTGCGTGAATCACGACATCGGCCGCCAAGCCGGGCGGTGCGGCATGGGCGCGGTCATGGGCTCCAAGAACCTGAAGGCCATTGCGGTGCGGGGCACCAAGGGCGTTCCTGTGGCTGACATGTCCGCCCTGCGCAAGGTCGCAGGCGAGATGTTCTCCGCCCTCGCTGCCAACCCCGCGCTCAAAGTGTGGCAGGATCAGGGGCTGGCCCAGGTGACGACGTGGTCGAACTCCATCGGCGCGCTGCCCACACGCAATTTCCGCCAGAACTTCTACGAAAACGCCGATGCTTTGAGCGGGGAGCGCATGCGCAGCGACATCCACGTCAGAGACAAAGCATGCTTTGCGTGCCCTATGGCCACGGGCAAGTACTGCAAGGCGAGCCACAGGGGCGAGAGCGTGTTCCTCGAGGGCCCGGAGTACGAGACTACGGCCCTCATCGGCAGCAACTGCGCGCTTGGCTCCATCGAGGAGGTCGCGTACGCCAACTACATGTGCGATGAGCTCGGCCTGGACACCATTTCGGCCGGCAATGCCGTGGCCTTCACCATGGAGTGCTTCGAGCGCGGGATAATCACGAAGGAGGATACTGGCGGCATTGAAGCCCGCTTCGGGAGCCTCGAGGCGTTCGTCGAGATCGCAAAGCTCATAGCGGCGCGCCAAGGCATCGGCGCGCCCCTTTCAAGGGGCGTGAGAGCCGCCGCCGCGGCCTGGGGCGGTGGCAGCGAGGACTTCGCCATTCAGGTCAAGGGCCTGGAGTGGAGCGGATACGAATCACGTGGTGCGCCGTCCATGATGCTCGCCTACATGACGTGCGACATCGGAGCTCACCACAACCGGGCGTGGTCCGTCACCCACGACATCGCGGTCGGGCGCAACGTCATTGAAGGAAAGGCCGCGAAGGTCGTTGAGCTGCAACACGTGAGGCCGCTTTTCGATTGTCTGGGAGTGTGCCGCCTGCAGTGGGTCGAGCTTGGCCTGCCGCTGGAGTACTACGCCAGGCTGTATCCGGCGGTGACAGGGCGCGATGATACATGGGAGGACCTGCTCCTGAAGTCGGAGCGCATTTGGAACCTCGTGCGGGCGTTCGGCGTACGCGAAAGGGCTGACTTCGGCAGGGCGGACGACCAGCCGCCGCGGAGGTTCTACACCGAACCCGTTCCGGACGGACCGCTGGCAGGGTCACGCGTCACGCGTGAGGACATCGATCGGCTCCTCGATGAATACTATGATTTGCGTGGCTGGGACCGTGACGGGCGGCCCACGGTCAAGACCCTCGAAAGGCTGGGCCTCGCCGACGTTGCGGCAGAGCTCTTGGCGATGGGGCGGATATCATGAAAGTGACTGTTGAGATGTCCAAGGTCTTGGTGTCCGTGCGCCCCGGCCTCGCAGAGATGACCGAGGTCGAGCTCCCTGAAGACGCCACCGTGGGCGATGCCCTGGCTGCGGTGGGCCTACCCCAGGGTTTATGGGGGATCGTCCTGATAGGCGACAGGGTGGGCAGTGCCTCGACTAGGTTGTTCCCGGGCGACAGGGTCACCGTGTTCCCTCCGGTTTCCGGGGGATGAGTTTCATCACATCGACGTGTCGACCGACCCCGTCCGCGCATAGCATGTAATGTGTCGCCCTTTTCAGGGCGCACCACACTTTGCGCCGGGCGGGGTTGGTGCGTTTGGAGAAGCCCAAGATCACAAACGTATGGGCCACGGAGCACGCTGACCCGATATGCCGCCGGATGACTTCACGCCTGGTCATCGAGGCGACGCTTCCTATGTCGCATCGCGTTCGTGCCCCATCCCCCGGCCAGGTACGGATAGACCTCCCGGGCTGCGACCTCGCCATGGCTCCCGACACCCTGACGGTAAACGACGGGCTGCTCGTTGAAGTCACAGTGGCCGCGGATCACCTTCACCCCTCGGTCACCGTTAAGCTGGAGCACGCCTGCTCCTGGACGGTGACTCCGTGCGCGGGCGTGCCGGCGCGCCTTGTCATCGACTTCGACTGGAGCGCGGTGCGGGCCATATTCGAGGGAAGGGTCGTGGGCGTGGACCCGGGACACGGCGGGAGCGACAACGGGGAGCGCGGCCCCGTGAACTTGCTCGAGAAGAACATCACCCTCGACGTCGCCCGTGTCCTTGCGACGCGTCTCACCCTTGCTGGAGCGGCGGTTGTCATGACTCGGTCCTCTGACCAAGAGGTGCCGATGGCAAAGCGACTCAGCCAGGTAAGGGAGGCGCGGGCAGACGTCTTGGTGAGCGTTCACACGTTCGGATCGCGTGACCGCTCAGTGGGAGGCTCGCGCGCTCTTCACTTGCCAGACAGCCGCAGCGAGCGGCTGGCGAGGCATATCGCGGCCTCTCTCTCGGCGAAGTTGCCCGTTGTGTCGAGAGGTGTGGCGCGATACCCTGGAAAGCTCCCGGCTGACCCCGGGGTGCCGTGCGCGTTCATTGAGGTCGCCACCATCACGAACTGGGTGGAAGAGGGGTGGTTCCGCAGCACGACCTTCAAGGAGAGGGCCGCGTCGGCCATCATGACCGGCCTGAAACGCTACTTTGCAGAGCAGCCCCGGGAAGCACCGGCGGTCTCCGGGCCTCCGGCCGGGGCCGGGCACGTCGAAAGCGAAGCCAGACCGGGCGTGCAGAAGAGAGAGGGCTTGACGGGTCGGCACAAAGACGAGACCGTCGAGATCCCGGTGGCGGCGCATGTGATTCCCATCCGCACCCACCTCGTGGGCGAGCACGAGAGGATCACCGATGTGGTGCGCCGCTACGTGGAAGGGATCGCGCGCCCGGGCGACGTCATTGCTGTGGCAGAGAGCGTCGTGGCCATCACGCAGGGGAGGGCCGTGCTCCCCGCAGAGGTCCGCCCCAGGCCGCTTGCGCGAGTCCTCTGCAAGCTGCCCGGCAAGGACGGTAGCTTGGCTACGCCGCCCGCCATGGAGCTTGCCATACGCGAAGCGGGGGTTGGGAGAGTGCTGTTGGGGACGGCTGCGGCAGGCGTCGGGCGGCTCCTCGGGAGAAGAGGCGACTTTTTCAGGGTGGCGGGACGCTCCCTCGCTCAGATAGACGACATCGCGGGCACCATGCCACCTTATGACAAGCACGTGATTCTAGGGCCGGCGCACCCCGATGAGGTTGCACGGGAGATCCACGCGGTCACCGGGGTTGACGCCGCGGTAGTCGACGTGAACGACATCGGGTGTGTGGACGTGTTGGGCTCCACCCTCGAGGGCCGGTCCGATTGGCTCGTGCGGGCTCTCGCACACAATCCGTTCGGAAACGACGATCAACAGACGCCGATAGTCGTGGTGAGGCCACGAGGCCGGTAACGGCGAAGGTGCGGCTCGACGCACGCATGGGTGCCCCGGCGGCCCCGCGCACAGGCGCACGTGGCCAAGCGGCGAACTCGAGGCATGACCGCGGTCTCTGCATCATAGTACGGTACCATCATGAAGTCCGAGTCTTTTTTGAAAGGCACCGCCATCCTCGTAGCTGCCGCCGTGGTCACGAAGGCGTTCGGGGCCCTCTTCACTATACCCCTCGCCCGGCTCATCGGAGCCGAGGGCGTTGGCCTCCTCCACATGGCCTCTCCGGTCTTCGTCATGGCTCTCGTGCTGTGCACGTCCGGCCTCCCGGTCGCCGCCTCCAAACTCGTCGCGGAGCGTGTGGCCCGACGTGACCACCGGGGCGCGAGACAGGTCCTCCAGGTGTGCCTCGGGTTCGTCATCCCCATCGCGCTCGCGCTTTCCGGAGCCCTCTACGCGAGCGCGGGCTTCCTTGCCGCGACCGTCGTCAAAGACCCCAGGGCGTACTTCGCGATGAGATGGCTGTCTCCCGCCCTTCTCATAAGCCCCATCGCAGGCGCGCTGCGCGGGTACTTCCAAGGCTATCGCACCATGATACCCACGGCGGCCTCGCAGGTGGCCGAGCAAGTCGTGCGGGTCGTAGCGGGCCTCGCCTTCGCATACGCTCTCGTCCCGAGGGGCGTTCAGTGGGCAGCCGCAGGCGCGGCGGCGGGTAGCTGGGCCGGTGCCGCGGCCGGCCTTTGCGTGTTGGCGGCCTTTTACTTCACGGCGTGTGGGGAACAGGCGCGTTCCTCGCCCGCCCGGGGAGCTTTCGAGCTCGCGAAAAGCCACGCCCGCGTCCAGCGCAGCGGCCCAGGGGCGACCCTGTGCCAGCTGCTTTCCCTTGCTGGACCAGCCACCCTGGGTGCACTCGTCCTCCCCTTGCTCGAGGCCATCAACGCTGTAGTGGTGCCCGCCCGCCTCCAGCAAGCGGGGCACGCTGTGGCTGAGGCCACCAGGCTGTACGGCCATCTCGAGGTGATGGCGCTCGGGCTCGTGGCCCTGCCGGGGGTGGTCACGGTTGCGGTCGCCACGAGCCTCGTCCCCCAGGTGGCGGCGGCCGACGCGTGCGGCGAAGTGCAGAGATCGAGACGTCTCGCCCGCCAGGCGCTGCGCAGCGCGTTCGTCATAGGACTTCCGGCCGCCGCTGGGCTCGCGGTGCTCCCGACGCAGTTGTGCTCGCTCCTTTTCAAAGACCCGGCGGGCGGGACGCCTCTCTCGGCCATGGCGTTCTCGTCGCTCTTCTTTTGCCTGCAACAAACCACGGCGGGTGTCCTCAATGGCTACGGGAGGGTCCTCGTGCCGGCCAGAAACGGCCTCATCGGCGCGGCCGTGGCAGGAGGGGTCAACTACGTTCTCACCGCCATGCCCGAGTTCGGGATCAGGGGAGCTGCCCTTGGCACAGGTCTCGCGTTTGTTGTGGCCGGAACCCTCAACACGGCTGCAGTGGCCAGGGCGAGCGGCGATGGCTGGAGGCTCCTTGCCGTCGGGTGGCGAGCCCTCGCCGGATGCATAGTCATGGTTCCTGTGGTCACGTGCGTGTACCAGTCCTGCCTTGCCTACTCCTACGACAACTCCCTATCAACCGTCGCGGCTGTCGTGGCCGGAGCCATCGTGTACGCCGTCGTCCTCACCGTGCTGGGCGAGTTCGCGTACCGGGAGGTTGCGGCGGTTCCGCTCGTCGGTCGCGATCTCGCCGATGCGTTGCGGAGAGCAGGCTTGCTGCGAAAGTGACCGCAACACCTTCTTCAAGAGCGCAACAGCGTCCCACGGTTCTCCCCGTTACGAATATATGTTAGAATTGGGTTGGTGCGCGGGACGCACCATAGTCCTTGCGAGCCGTCTGAGCACGGCCGTTTCGTGCGCCGAATTCGAGCGAGGCTCGCCGCACGCCGCGGGCGCGCCGCCCCCGCGAGCGCGCCGCCGGCAGAGCCAGCCGCCGGGGACATCGCCGACCCCAGGCGGGAGCCCAGGCAGGGCTCGCGCGCCGATACACGCCGATACAAGACAAGCTATGACGCGCGCCTCAGGTGATGTGCGCAGACTTAGGTGTAAAGGGTGGTCTAGAGAGCAGCGCCATGCGGAAGTACTTCGTGCAAACCTTCGGGTGCCAGATGAACGAGCACGACTCCGAGGTGATCGCCGGAATCCTCGAAGACCGCGGGTACGTTCCAGCTAGCACGGTCGAGGAAGCCGATTTAGTCATCTTCAACACATGCTGTGTGCGGGAGAATCCCGAGAGGAAGGTCTACGGGCGAGTGGCCGACCTCAAGCGCCTCAAACGCGCGAATCCCGACCTCATCATCGGCATCTGCGGGTGTATGGTGCAGCAGGACGGCGAGGCGGAGCGCATAGCTTCGAAGCTGCCCCATGTGGACCTGGTCTTCGGCACGATGAACCTTCACCGTTTGCCCGAGCTCCTCGACAAGGTGGAGGCCGGCCAGAGGGTGGTGGAGGTCTGGGACGAAGAAGGCGGCATAGTTGAACACCTCCCCATGCGCCGCGCGGACGCCGTATCCGCGTGGGTCACCATAATGTACGGCTGCAACAACTTCTGCACGTACTGCATCGTTCCGTACGTCCGTGGCCGCGAGAGGAGTCGCAGGTTCGAGGATATAGTTGACGAGGTCAGGAGCCTGGGGAGGGCTGGCTACCGCGAGGTCGTCCTCCTGGGCCAAAACGTCAATTCGTACGGGCACGACCTCGAAGATGGCCGCGACTTCGCCGATCTCTTGCGGGCGCTCGACGGGACGCCAGGCATATACAGGATTCGTTTCACCACGAGCCACCCAAGGGATTTCTCTCAAAAGCTCATTGACACGATAGCCGACTGCCGGACGGTTTGCGAGCACTTCCACCTGCCCCTCCAGGCTGGGTCGGACAGGGTTCTTTCTCGTATGAACCGCGGATACACGCGGGCTCAGTACACGGACCTGGTCAGGCGCATCCGGGAGGCCGTCCCAGGCTGTTCGATAACCACCGACCTCATAGTGGGCTTTCCGGGCGAAACCGAGGAGGACTTCCTCGAGACCCTTGAGGTGGTCCGCGAGGTCCGCTTCGACTCGGCGTTCACCTTCGTTTTCTCCCCCCGCCGAGGCACCGCCGCCGCCCGCATGGACGACCAGGTCCCGGAGGACGTGAAGAGCGACAGGATCCAGCGACTCATCAAGGTGCAGGACGCGATAACGCTCGAGATAAACAAGGCCCTCGCAGGCAAGATCGTGGAGGTTCTCGTGGAAGGGGAGAGCAAGACCAACCCCTCTATGCTTGCCGGGCGGACGCGCACCAACAAGCTCGTGATATTCCCGCGCGATGACCGCGCGCGCAAGGGCACCCTCGTCAAGGTGAGGATAACCGAGCCCCATGCCTGGACGCAGATGGGCGAGGTGGTGGACGCTTGACCATCACCCCGATGCTTCAGCAGTACCAGGCTATAAAAGCGAAGTACCGCGACGCGATACTCATGTTCAGGCTCGGCGACTTCTACGAGATGTTCAACGAGGACGCCGAGATAGCGTCGAGGGTGCTCGACATAACGCTGACGTCTCGCGAGACGGGCAAGGGCAACAGGATGCCCATGTGCGGCGTGCCGTACCACGCGGCGCAGGCTTACATCGCGCGCCTCGTGGATAGCGGCTACAAGGTTGCGGTGTGCGACCAGATGGAGGTGCCGGGCCCAGGGCGCCAGATCGTGAGGCGCGAGGTCACCCGGGTGGTTACGCCCGGCACGGTGACCGACCCGGAGTTCCTGGACGCCAAGTCCAACAACTATCTTGCCGCGGTCGCCGTCCGGGGCCGCGCCGTAGGGCTGGCCGTGACTGACGTGTCGACCGGGGAGTTCTCCGTCACCGAGGCCGCGGGCCAGCGCGCGCAAGACGCGATCCTTGCCGAAATGGCAAGGATCGCACCGAGGGAATGCCTTGTGCCGCCCGACGCGGCCAAGGATGCTCGCCTGATGGAGGGCCTCTCGAGACTGGAAGGCATCTCGCTCACACGGTGTGACGACGTTCCAGGGGCGGGGTCGCCGTCGCTCGCGGCGAAGGCGGTCGAGGAGCAGTTCGGTTCGACCACGCTCGAGTCGTCGGGTGCGCGCGAGTACCCGGTGGGCCTTCAAGCCGCGGGGCTGGTCCTGCTTTATCTGCGCGAGACGCAGATGACGTCGCTCGGTCACATCAGGAGCCTCAAGGCGTACTCCTGCGGCGACTCAATGGGGCTTGACCCTGAATCCAGACGAAGCCTGGAGGTGTCAGACCCTATCCGCCAGCGCTCCCGCGGGCCCACGCTCCTCAGCGTACTGGACCGCACGGTAACGCCCATGGGCGCGCGGCTCATCCGAAGGTGGCTGGAGAGGCCCTCCCAAGACATTGCAGAGATCAACCGAAGGCTCGACGCGGTCGAGGAGCTGGTGGGGGATGTCATCGCCCGGGCCGAGCTGCGGCAGGCGCTCGCCGCCGTGCGCGACGTGGAAAGGCTCGCCACGCGGGTCTCGACGTCCGCCGCAGGTGCACGCGACCTGGTTGCGCTCGCCGAGTCCTTCGCGGCCATCCCTGAGATCCGGAGCCTTCTTGTGCGCGCGCGGTGCGCCGCCCTCCGCGAGCTGGGGGCGAGGCTCGGCGACCTTTCAGACGTCCGCCAGCTCATCATGGAGGCTATCTGCGACGATCCACCCGCCGCCGTGACGGAAGGCGGCATAATCCGCAGCGGGTACAATGAGCACCTCGACGAGCTGCGGAGGACGAGCGAGAGGAGCCGGGAGTTCCTCGCCACGCTCGAGACGACTGAGAGAGAGCGAACGGGCATCAAGTCCCTGAAGGTCGGGTACAACCAGGTGTTCGGGTACTACATAGAAGTGACCCGGCCAAACCTTCACCTCGTGCCAACGGAGTGGGTAAGGAAGCAGACCCTCTCCGGGGCGGAGCGTTTCGTCACTCCGGAGCTCAAAGAGCACGAGGCCATCATCTTGAAGGCGAAGGACCATATGTCCCGCCTCGAGTACGAGTTGTTCTGCGAGGTCCGCGCGCGCGTGGCCGCCGAGACCGCAAGGATCCAGGAAGCCGCAAGGGCCCTCGCCGAAGCTGATGTGCTCGCGGGCCTGGCCGAGGTCGCGGCGGCTCGAGGATACGTGCGGCCCACGGTGTACGAGGGCGCGAGGCTCGAGATCGTAGGCGCCCGCCACCCGGTAGTGGAAACGACCATACCAGCGGGCGCGTTCGTTCCCAATAGCGTGGTCCTTGATCCTAATGACTGCCAGATAATGGTGCTCACCGGGCCCAACATGGCTGGCAAGAGCACTTTCGGCAAGTCAGTGCTCCTCATCGTCCTCATGGCGCACATCGGAAGCTTCGTGCCCGCCACGTCGGCGCGCATCCCGCTCACCGATAGAATAGCGGTCCGGGCGGGGTCGAGCGAGGAGATCGCCTCGGGGAAGTCCACGTTCATGGTGGAGCTTCTCCAGACCGCCGCGATCCTGGCGCAGGCGACCGAGAAGACTCTCATATTCATCGACGAGCTTGGAAGAGGCACCAGCACCTACGACGGGATGGCCATCGCCCAGGCGGTCATCGAGTACCTCCACAACAGGGTCGGCGCGAAGACGATATTCACCACCCATTTCCATGAATTGACCGAGCTCGAGGAGAGGCTGCCGCGTGTGAGGAACTTCCGCGTGGAGGCCGAGGAGCGCGACGGCGAGGTCGTGTTCCTCTTCAGACTCGCGCCGGGCGGGTGCGACAAGAGCTACGGCATAAACGTCGCGCGGATGGCCGGCATGCCCGCGGAGATAGTGCGGCGGGCCGGCGCGATACTGCGAGACCTCGAAAGGCGCAGCCCCTCGAGACCGCAGCAGATGAGCCTGCTCGCCATGTTGATGGAGACGGACGAGCGGGATGTGCCAGGCGCGCCAGACCAGGCGACGGCGCGCGCGGAGGCGTGCGCGACCTGCGCGCGGAATGGGATCGTCGCCGAGCTCAGGGCGCTCGACGTGGACAGGATGACGCCCATCGAGGCACTTCAGAAGCTGGCCGAGGTCAAAGCGAGGTTATCTGAAAGGGACGAGGACCTGTGAGCCTGGGACGAGACGACACCACCATTACGTTGCTCGACGAGGAGACCATCAACAAGATCGCTGCGGGCGAGGTGATAGAGCGCCCCGCGTCGGTCGTGAAGGAGCTCGTCGAGAACTCCATCGATGCGGGAGCGTCCGCCATAACCATCGAGCTCCGGGGCGCACCAGGCGAGTTCATCAGGGTGAGTGATGACGGTTCGGGAATGACTAGGGGCGACGCAAAGGCGGCGTTCCTCCGGCACGCGACGAGCAAGATCCGCCGGGCGGACGATCTCCAAAACGTGCGAACGATGGGGTTCAGGGGAGAGGCCCTCGCAAGCATTGCGGCGGTGGCGCGCGTGGAGCTCGTGACCAGGCGCGAGGTCGACCAGGTCGGCACGAGGGTCGTGTACGAAGGCGGGAGCCTCGTGCAGGTTGAGGACGCGCCCTCGCCCGCGGGCACCGCCGTAACCTGCCGTGATCTCTTCTTCAATACACCCGCGAGACGAAAATTCCAAAGGCGCCCCGCGACGGAACTCGACCACATCCGCGACACCGTGGCTAGAGTCGCGCTGGCCTGGCCGGGCGTGAGGTTTCGGTTGGTTCAGGACGGACGGGACTTGCTCCTTGCCCAGGGACAGCCCGGCGGCGACAGGCGGGCGGCGATCGCCTCCCTG
The DNA here is from genome assembly GCA_012842395.1 of Bacillota bacterium. Classification (NCBI taxonomy): domain Bacteria; kingdom Bacillati; phylum Bacillota; species Bacillota bacterium. Next base: position 15,028 of record DUSX01000004.1, on the reverse strand, counting down.
TACGGAGCGACCCTCGCAAAAGCTTTGCTGCCGCTCGTGGCCGGCACCGGTCGCACCAGCATCGAAGGGTTCATATCACCCCCAGATCTCTCCCGCGCCAACCGGGACATGCAGCACGTATTCGTAAATGGAAGGCCCGTGTCGGCCCCCGCTGTGGCGCGAGCAATAGAGAATGCATACGCCCGGAGGCTGCCTCCGGGCCGGTACCCAGTGGTGTTTCTTTGGATCTCCACCGACCCGGCTTCGGTCGACGTGAACGTTCATCCGGCCAAACGAGAGGTGAGATTCTCCGCGGGCCATGAGGTGTTCCAGCTTGCCGCGCAGGCCGCGGCGTCAGCGCTCCACTCATCCGCTGCAGTCCCAAACCTCGGCCGAAGGCTCGGGCCTGACCCGCGGGGAGACGGCGCAGCGCTAGACCGTCATGCGGCCCCCACCTGGACCGTGAGGGACGGGCCGGGAGCGTACGGCTACCGCGCCGGTCATCCCGCCGGCCTTGAGGTGGAGCTGGGCGAGGCAGAGGGGGGCGTGGTCTCGCCACAGGCGTCGCGCGCAGTGGGCACCGCCGGGCCCAGGACGCGCTTCGTCCCGCTCGGGGTGTTCATGAACACGTACATACTCGCGGCCGACGATGGCGACCTTGTGATAATCGATCAACATGCAGCGCACGAGCGAATCTTGTATGAGGCGGTCCTCGCGGGGCTTTCAACTGGGGCTCCGGAGGTCCAGACACTCATCCCGACGACTCTGGAGCTGTCGCCGCGCGTGGAGTCCCGCGTGTGCGCAATGCTTGAGGAGCTTTCGAGGCTCGGTTTCCTTCTGGAGCCCTTCGGGCAGTCGGCGCTCATCCTCCGTGGGGTCCCGGCCGTGCTTGGTTCCCTGCGCGGGGCACGCGACGTCGCGGATGTCGTTCGTGAGTCACTCGAGGCGTGCTTTGGAGCCCCCGAGGACGACGCGTACAAGGGCATCGATCTGGTCGCGCGCGTGGCGGCCGAGGTTGCGTGCAAGGCGGCGGTGAAGGCGAATCACGCCCTTGAGGCGCCCGAGATAGACAGGCTCCTCGCGGACCTCGCAAAGGCGAGCGATCCATACTCGTGCCCACACGGGCGCCCAACGATCCTCAGGATCGGCAAGGGTGAAATTGAACGGGCGTTCAGGAGAGTGTGAGGCGCGGGGCCCTGCCTCCCAGGCAGGCGCCTGTGCCGGGCGAGCTTGCCCTGGAGGTTGTGGAAAGCTGCGGGAGGACCACGGAAGAGGGGACGTATGAAAGAAGCAAGACACGGCGAACGAAGGACGCGGAGGTGCCCCGAGATCCTTGTCGTCATTGTCGGTCCTACGGCGGTCGGCAAGACGGACGTTTCCATCGAGGCGGCGGCGAGGCTCGGGGGCGAGATAGTGTCGTGTGACTCCATGCAGGTGTACAGGTACATGGACATCGGCACGGCGAAGCCCGGACCGTCGGAACGCGCACGAGTTCCGCATCACCTCATCGATGTGGTCGATCCGGATGAAGCGTTCAACGTGGCACGCTTCCAGGAGCTGGCGCAGGCTGCCATCGACGACATCGCTGCCCGCGGAAAGATCCCATTCCTCGTAGGCGGCACGGGCCTCTACGTGAGGGCCGTGGTCGACGGGTTCCTGTTCCCATGGGAGGGCGCTTCCCCGGAATTGCGCAGGAAACTTGAGGACGAGGCCGCAGCCCAGGGGGTGCCTGCCCTTCACGCGAGGCTCGCAGAGGTAGATCCGGCGGCCGCCCGCCGGATACACCCGAACGACGCGCGCCGCATAATCCGCGCCCTCGAAGTCTACGCCACGACGGGGCGGCCCATCTCCGAGATGTGGCGGAGGGCGGGGGAGGGAAAGATGCGCGTGGACAGGCTCGTGATGCTGGGGCTGGTCCGCGAGAGGGAGGTCCTCTACGAGCGCATAGAACGGCGGTGTGATGCCATGGTGAGGCAAGGGCTCGTGGAGGAGACCCGCTGTTTGTTGGAACGTGGATACGAGTGCGCTCTTACCGCGCGACAGGCGCTGGGCTACAAGGAGATCGTTGAGCACCTGCGGGGTAGGTGCTCGCTTGAAGAAGCCGTGGAGGCGATCAAGCGGAACACCAGGCGGTACGCGAAGCGACAGCTCACCTGGTTCCGTGCTGACCCGCGAATAGAATGGATCGACATGGGATGCCCGCCGTCGGTGAGCGAGGCGGCGACCTGCGTCCTTGCGCTGGTCAAAGGAAAACTCGCGGCGATGTAGAAGGTGTTTTCGTGCGACCGCACGCAGCGGGGCGCGCCTCGTGGCGTACGCTTCAGCCTGCATATGCCGGTGCACAGTGACGACGACAAGGACGCGGGGCGCGGCCGGCCGGAAGCGGCCGCCCGGAACAGGAAGGATGGGAGAGCACATGGGCAGGCAGTCCCAGAGTCTTCAGGACGTGTTCCTGAACGCCGTAAGGCGCCAGGAGATCCCGGTCACCATATACCTCGTCAACGGGTATCAGATGAAAGGCCTGGTAAAGGGCTTCGACAGCTTCACGGTGATCTTGTCAGACGGCACCCGGCAGGATCTCATTTACAAACACGCCATCTCTACCATCACGCCCTTGCGTCCCGTGTCATCTCTCTCGCAGCCCGAACGCGGGGCCGACCCGAAGAACGCTTGACCTCGTGTCCCGCAGCGCATCCGCGACCTCACGATCCGCGCCCGAGCCCCAGCCGCTTTGGCACACAAGCAGCCTGATAGCCGACGGCTTTCAGCCCCCCAGCGTTCCTCGCGGCGCCACACGCATGGCGTGAACGCGCCCCAGTCCGGTGGGACGTGGCCTTCTGCACCCCGGTTTCCTCGCCCGAGAGCCTGCCAAAGCCATACCATATGATCTCACAGACTCCGGCAGGAGTTTTATAGCGCCCATCGAATAGTAATATTGCGATCACAAACGCACAACATGACACATATGACTGTCTAGACTTTCTCAGAGGAGCACGGGGCTTCTCTCCCACGGAGGTTCGATGACCAGTGCTGTCTAGTGAAAGACAAGCGTTCATCGCCGAATACATCAATTCCCGTGGCGCCGTCGGAGTCGACGAGATAGCCACAAAGTTCGGGGTCTCCCGAATGACCGTCCGCCGCGACTTGAAGGCGCTGGAAGACTCGGGGATGATTGTAAGGGTCCGCGGGGGGGCGATGCTGCGGAGCGGGGTTACGCGCGACATACCCTATCTTTCCAAGGCGAGTTCCCTGCCGGAAGAGAAGGCGATGATCGCCGAAGCCGCGCTGGCGTTGATCTCCGAGGGAGATGCGATCATCCTTGACGCCGGATCGACCACATTTGCGCTGGCAAAGAGGCTTCACGCGTTCCGAGACCTCACGGTAGTCACCAATGACCTCAAGATCGCGGCTGAACTTGCGGACTCGCGAGGTATCAGGGTGATCTGCACCGGCGGCGAAGTCCAGCGCAGCGTGTACAACATGATGGGCCCTGTGGCGGAACGCATGATCGGCTCGCTGCATGTGGACGCCGCGTTTATCGGTTGCGACGCCATCGACCCCGAGAGCGGCGTCATGACTCGCAACATAAACAAAGTCCCCGTGAAGAGAGCCATGATCCGTGCGGGGTCGAAACGTGTGGTCCTCGCGGACCATAGCAAGTTCGGGGTGCGGGTCTTCGCCCAGATCTGCGCCATCGACGAGTTGAGCGCGGTGGTGACCGACGACGAGACTGACGCTGCCGTGATCCAGGCCATCGAGGATCTCGGGGTGCGCGTTGTCAGGCCTGGACACACCGCCTGCCCCGACCCGCCCGGAAACGAAGCCAGGTAGGGACCACATAGAGGTGAAGCTGCAATGGTCAAGCTCTTCGCTGTCGCCGACGACCTCACCGGGGCAAACGCCACCGGAGCCCTCCTCACCCTTCAAGGCCTGCGCGTCGCCACGTTGAGACCTGAAGGGCTTGGAAAGCTCCCGGCGTTGTCCGAGTACGATGCGGTGATCGTCTCTTCCAACAGCCGTGCGCTGCCGGCGGACGAAGCGTACGCACGAGTCCGCGCGTGCTTCAGCAGCTTCGCCCGGATGGCGGGCGAGGGCGCGTCACACTTCAGCAAGAGGATAGACACTACACTCCGAGGCAACGTAGCCGTCGAGATCGATGCAGCGCTGGACGAGCTGACCGACGCGGAGCTGGCGGTGGTGGTTCCCGCCTTTCCAAAGTCGGACCGTATCACCGTTGGCGGTTACCAGCTGGTCGACGGCGTGCCCCTCGAGAAGACGTCCGTGGCGCGCGATCCGCGCACGCCTGTCTCGCAATCCCACGTCCCGACCCTCATCCAGGATGGTACACGCCGCAAGGTCGCAAGCATCCCGCTGGGTGATGTCTTGCGCGGCTCGGAACGTGTCCTCGAGCGTCTCTCCGAGGCCCGCTCGTCTGGCGCGAAGATAGTGGTGGTCGATGCCGCGACCGACGATGAGATCGATGTGATCGCGAGCGCCGTATCACGCCTTCCCTTTCAGGTGTTGTTGGTTGACCCCGGCGCGTTCACGGCCTCGGTCGTGCTGGCATCCCGTGAAGTCGCTCCGCCCACCGACGTGACGCCCGTTTCCGGGCCGGTGCGAGGGCAGGGACGCGTGGCGCTCGTAGTCGTGGGTAGCGCGACCCCGCTCACGCGCGCCCAGATAAAACGCCTAGCGGAAACGCTGCCTACCGTGACGGTGCCGGTGAACGCCAGGGCTCTCGCCGTCGGAGACCCTCTCTCCTTCGACAGCGTAGTCGCGCAGGCCACAGCGAAGGTGCTCGACGCCATATCGGCGAGAGGACCGCAGGACGTGGCGATCATTGTCACATCGTCCTCTTCCCAGGAGGATACCCTCGATTTGGCCTCCCTGGACAGGGAGATGGACCGGGCCGCTGGCACGGCGGCCACGAACCTCGCCTCCGGCCTTGGCCGCATTGCGAGGACGGCTCTCGAGAGCTCGAGGGGCGCAGTGTGCGGGTTATATGTGACAGGGGGCGATACCACGCTTGCCGTCCTCGAGGAGGTAGGCGCCGCTGGCATCGAGATCAACACGGAAGTGCTGCCCCTCGCCGCCTCCGGAACCCTCATCGGCGGACGACACGAGGGCCTGAGACTCGTCACCAAAGGCGGCCTCGTTGGAGGGGAGGATGCCGCGGTCCGGTGCGTCCGCCACCTCCTCGAGCATGGCGGTGAGAGCAGGGAATGAGCTCGTGCTGCCGTTTGTGCGCGTGGCTCCGTCGGGCCTCTGTGTGAATCGAGCCTTGGCACAGAGACTCTGATGGACACTTTGACGAGAGGGATGATTTGCACATGGCTATTCAACCGACATCAGGCGAGAAGCCCATGGTAGGGATAACCATGGGGGACCCGGCGGGCGTGGGGCCGGAGATCGTGGTCAAGGCCCTCGCCAGTGGCGAGCTATATGATGTGTGCCGACCCGTGGTCATCGGCGTGCCCGCTTTTCTCGAGCGGGCGGCCTCCATCGTGGGGGCGCGCGTGCGGCTAAACACAGTCGAGGCGCCAGCTCAAGGCTGTTTCAGGCCGGGGACTATCGACGTGGTGGCGCCCCTCCGAGGCGGGGCCGCACCACCCACGGTTGAGTTCGGCAAGGTCCAGGCTGGCGCGGGCGAGATAGCGTACGAGTGCATCAAGCTGTCCGTTGAGCTCGGCCTCGCCAAGGCCATCGACGCTGTGGCCACCGCTCCGATAAACAAGGAGTCGATCAGGGCCGCAGGAATACCGTTCATAGGGCACACCGAGATGTACACGACGATGACAGGCGCTCCATTCGCTCTCACCATGTTCACCGTGAGAAACCTCCGCGTGTTCTTCCTCACGCGTCACCTCCCGCTCATCGATGCGATCCGTGCGGTCACAAAGGAGCGGGTGCATGAGGCCCTGAGACAAATCGCGAACGCCATGGCTGACCTAGGGTTCTCGCGGCCGAGGATCGCGGTCGCAGGGCTCAACCCGCACTCTGGTGAGGGCGGTCTTTTCGGCGATGAAGAGGTGCGAGAGATCTCTCCCGCGATTGAGCTCGCACGGGCGGATGGCATAGACGCAGTCGGCCCGATAGGCGCTGATTCAGTGTTCCACCTGGGCCTAGAGGGCAAGTGGGACGCCATCCTGTCCCTCTACCACGACCAGGGTCACATAGCAACCAAGACGCTGGATTTCGAGAGGACCATCAGCGTTACCCTGGGTCTGCCATTCCTTCGGACATCAGTCGACCACGGGACCGCATTTGACATAGCGGGTCGAGGCGTGGCCAGCGCTGTCAGCATGGAGGAGGCGATACGGGTAGCTGCACGGTATTCACGGGCGAAAAGGGCGTAAGCGGGGAAGGACGTCAGAACGCTGAGACAAGCAGACTTTTGGCCTCACGAGAGTTCAGCCCGAGGAGGGAATATGTATGCCTTCGGGAACCCAGATGATTGTCGGTCTCATCATCGGCGTTGCTGCGTTGGTCTATCTCATTTTGCGGACGAAGATCCACGCGTTTCTCGCCCTTATCATCGCCGCTGCACTGGTGGGCCTCATCGGCGGGATGGGTCCCAAGGACGTGGCAACGGCGATCACCACCGGCTTCGGCAACACCCTTGCTAGCATAGGCATCGTCATCGGTTTCGGCGTGATGATGGGCCGAGTGCTCGAGGTGTCTGGAGCGGCAGAGAGAATGGCCAAGACTTTCTTGAGGTACTTGGGCCGTGACAAGGAAGAGTGGGCCCTGGCGGCGACGGGTTACGTCGTCTCCATCCCCATCTTCTGCGATTCCGGCTTCGTGATCCTGGCACCCATCGCGAAAGCCCTTTCCAGCCGCACAGGCAAATCTGTGGTAGCCCTCGGGGTGTCGCTTGCGGTAGGGCTCGTCGCAACTCACCACGCCGTGCCGCCGACTCCGGGTCCACTGGCGGTGGCGGGCATCTTCGGAGTGGACGTCGGCCTGATGATCCTGTGGGGGCTCGTCTTCGCGGCGCCGGTCACCATCGCGGGAGTCATATACGCCAAGTGGCTCGGACGCAGGATAGTGCAGGTGCCGACCCCGGATGGTCTCGGCTGGCAGCGTCTTCCCGCCGGATCCAAGCCCGCCCAAGTCGCGGAGACCGTGGCGGCAAGCGACGACGAGGCACGGCTGCCGGGGACTGCCATCTCCTTTGCCCCCGTCGTGGTCCCGGTCATCCTGATCCTTCTCAATACAGTCTTGACCGCAGCCAAGGCCGCCGGTCCGGTGGCAAACTTCCTCGTTTTCCTGGGTAACCCCGTGATAGCGGTGGCGATCGGACTCATCATCGCGGTTTATGGTCTGATGGGCCAGGCCCCTCGCAAGGACGTGCTCAGGCGGTGCGAGGAAGGAGTGGCCTCGGCTGGGATCATCATCTTGGTGACCGGCGCAGGCGGGTCGCTCGGCCAGGTCCTCAGGTCCAGCGGCGTAGGCGACTTCATAGCCCAACAGATCGCGAACTCAGGGTTGCCGGCTGTGATCCTCCCGTTTGCCGTTGCGACCCTGGTGCGGCTGGTCCAGGGAAGCGGCACCGTCGCCATGATCACCTCTGCGTCCATAACAGCGCCTATCCTGGCCAACCTGAACGTCAACCCGGTGCTGGCGGCGCAGGCTGCCGCGATGGGCGCCATGGTTCTCTCCTACTTCAACGACAGTTACTTCTGGGTAGTCAATAGGCTCCTAGGCATCGAAGATGTCAAGGAGCAGATAATGACGTGGTCTGTGCCCACGACGATCGGCTGGGCCGTGTCGTTCCTCACGATAGTCGTTGCAAGCTTCTTCTTCTAGGCGTTGCGTCCAGACGACCTGGCCGCCCGTTTACGCCCAATTCGCGTTTGGCTGAAGCGCGAGGCGAGGTCGCGTCTTTGCCTTGGACCTCGCTAGCCCTAAGTACAGCGCCATGAGTTTTCATCCCCCTTCTTGAGGGCGCTGGGGTTGTCGATGCTTGCACGACGGGGCGTGGAGAAGTCGGCAGGCTTGCGCGCCGAATTCGAACGACGTATGCCGCAAGCGCGCCGTCCGCGGAGGGCAACGCCGTGAGCCCTACCTAGGCACGACCGCCTCGCCGGAAAGTGACGCGGACTTTTGGCGACATACTTAGGCACCCGCTGGCGCACGGCCTCGATCCACGATCCACGCCTGCCCGGGCGAGCGCGACGGCCATGAGCTCGAGCGCGGACGCGCCCGAAGACTGGCGGGAGGGCCCCTTACCCAGGGCCCTCCCGCGCTTGCGCTTGCGGCCCTCGTTGGCGGCGCAGTGCCGCTCGGGAATCGCCGTCTTCCGGCATCATGCTCTTCGCGCCCGCGCGTATTCCACCATGCATCGCAACGGCCCGCTCGAACGTCTGCCACGGTTTCGGGACGGCCGGACTGGATTCTGACGCCCCTCGTGCGGTCACACACCGGCAACCGCTCACCATAGTTCGGAAGCGCCCTTGCCCCTCTGCTTAGCGACCTCGCCAAGGAGGCGGAGGCGATCCTGCACCTCCAACGAGTGCACCGCATACGCTATATGGTCAGACCTGAGCGCACCTCCACCTAGCACACCGGAAAGAGAGAGACGAAGACCCATGGCACCACGCCAAGAGGTGGTAAACTGGCATGCTTGCTCTCGAGCCCAAAAACCCGGACTTCGTCCTTGCCGGCATTGAAGAGGGGAAACTCACCCCCGCGGAAGCGCTCCGGCTCCTCAAGTGCGCGGGCGAGCACGGTCGGGAAGGATCCGCCGTGCGGCAACGAAGCGCAGGAGAAGCGGCCACCTTCCCCGGCGCGGGCACGGACCCCGCCGCGGGCGGACCGGGACCGGGCAGCGCAGGCCCGGCCGGGGCGGACTGGCGCCTGAAGGAGGCGCTTGCGGAGCTCGATGCCCTCATCGGCCTCGACAAGGTGAAGGCCCTGGTGCGCGAGATCGTCGCGTACGTCAGAATCCAGCAGATCCGTGCCGCGCGCCAGCTAACGTGCGAACCCCTCGTCCTCCACATGATATTCAGCGGTAACCCCGGAACGGGCAAGACCACGTGCGCACGCCTGTTCGGCAAGATCTTCCGGGAGATGGGCGTGCTTGAGAAGGGGCACCTCGTGGAGAGGGAGCGGGCGGACCTCGTGGGAGAGTATATCGGGCACACCGCGCAGAAGACACGCGAGCAGATTAAGAAAGCCCTCGGCGGAATACTGTTTATCGATGAAGCGTACTCGCTGGCGCGCGGAGGCGAGAAGGACTTCGGCAAGGAAGCCATCGATACCCTGGTAAAGGGCATGGAGGACTTCAGGGACAGGTTCATTGTCATACTCGCCGGCTACCGCGACGAGATGACGACCTTCATCAACGCAAACCCTGGGATAAAATCGCGCTTCCCGATCCACATAGAGTTTCCCGACTACACCACCGAGGAGCTCTTGCGCATAGCCGACCTCATGCTGAAGAAGAGGGACTATCGCCTCGACGTGGCTGCCCGCGCGAGGCTGGAAGCCATTCTAAGCAGAAGGACCGGCCCGGGAAACGAGCACTCGGGGAACGCCAGGCTCGTGCGTAACCTGATCGAACGAGCGATCAGGCGCCAAGCGCTACGTCTGGTAGAAAAGCCGAACCTGTCGCGCGAAGAACTCATGATCATCCGAAGGGAAGACATCGCCGACGACTTCTGAGCTCGCTGCCCCGTCGTGCAAACACCGGCAACCCTAGCGCCCTCAAGAAAAGAGACGAAAACTTGCGGCGCCATACTTAGCCATCCGATAGGACCTGATAGGACAGAAAAGCGACATGCGCTTGCGCTGCCGCGCGGGACCGGCTAGCAGGGAGACAACGTACAAGAATGAAGCGCTGCGTGGTCGTGGGCAGGCCGAACGTGGGCAAAACCCTCCTCGTCCTACGTCTTGCGGAGCACCTCAAGGTCCGGACCGTCGAGGTCGCGTTTTGTGAGCCGCACGGGCGCAGGGAGTCGAAGACATACCCCCTCGATGCCGCTATTCGTGAGTTAGTCGGGCAGAATCCGCACCAAACCAGGTGCCTGCAATCGATAGTGGTTGCGGTCCCGGCGGCAAAGGGACGCAAGGTTGTGGAGATCGTGGACACCACGGGGCTGGTTGACTACATACACGAGAACCCCCAGGTCCGAAAGGCCATGGCCCAGACTTTGGAGGTGTTGCGTCCCGCTGATCTCATTATCCATGTGATCGACGCGGCCGAGGCCGGACGCGACGGGCGGGCCGACCCTCCCGTTGGAACTATCGACCGGCAGCTCGCCGATTTCGCGGGCTCCAGGGGAGGGTACTTCATAGTGGCGAACAAGATGGACCTTCCGGGTGCGTCGCACGGCCTTGCCCGACTTCGACGTCTCTTCTCGGCCTATACCGTCATCCCGGTTTCGGCCGCTGCGAAAACTGGCTTACAGGAGGTGAAGCGGCATGTTCTCCGCAATCTCTGAATTCCTTGTGGACCTCCTGGCGGTCGCCCTAGCAGGCGCCGCTATCAAGCTCACGGACGACTACCTCGATTATGAAGCCGACATCGCCCAGGGCAGGCCATCGCTGCTACACGTGATGGGCAGGGGCGCCGTTCTCTACTCCTTGGTCTTCGCGCTTACAAGCTGCGGCATAAACCTGCGCCTCGGGGCGCCGCTGGTTCTCGGGGCCTACCTCGTGGGAATGCTCAAGAACCCCGGCGAGATGCTGCCACTGGGCCTTCCCGCGTGGATGGAGTCGGCCCTCGTCGCAGTAGCAACGTTGCTGCTTTTCGGGTGGAGAGCCACCTCCGTTTCGGTTCTGCTGATGGTGGCCGTGCAGATCGGCGACGACCTTCAGGACCTTGCGTCGGACCGGGCCCTTGGCCGCGCCAACCTCGCCCGCCGGCTCGGCCGGGGCCAGAGCATCCTGCTGTGCCTCGTGGCGCTTCTCGCTGCCATGGTTGTCGACCGTCGAACGACTATCCTCGTCTGCCTGTGCACCCCCCTTATCGAGGCCTTGAGCCGCATGGCCGGGGACGCTGGGGTCGGAGGGGGCGACGCGGGTGTCGGTTGACGGCTGGGTCTTGCTCATAGCAGTGGCTTTCCTTCTGGGATACATAGTGGGCCACAGGCACGGCCGCGTGGAGGGATTCAGGGATGGCGCGGTGTTTGCCCCCATCGAGATGCGACGCGTATCCCTGGAGCGCGGAAGGTGCATCATATGTGGAACGGGGACGGGGGCTGGGACGAGCTCCGGCCAAGCCGTGGGCGGCGCAGCTCCAGCTCCGCCGGCGACGGCGCCGGCGGCAAGGCCTCAAGACGGCCGCAACACGTCAGGAAACGAGGGTGTGAGCGCAAGCAGGAGATCGTCACCGGAGCGCGAATAAAGGCCGAGTAACGAAGCGAGTCGAGTGCCTCGCGAAGGAGACGAAGGAGACGAAGATGCGATGGCCGGGTCCGGCGCGACGAAGACCGCATTCGTGAAGATGCACGGTATCGGAAACGATTTTGTCATTTTCGATCTCACAACGCCTGGCGCACCCATCGACCTGGACGCGACCCGGTGGGGCGACGCGGCACGCAGGCTGTGCGACAGGCACAAAGGCGTGGGCGCGGACGGGATCGTTCTCATTTTGCCGTCGGAGCGCGCGGACGTCCGGATGCGCATTTTCAACAGCGACGGGAGCGAGGCCGAGATGTGCGGCAACGCATCCCGCTGCGTGGCCGTGTACGCGCGCGGCGCCGGGCTGGTTTCGGGTCCGACCGTCTCGATAGAAGCCAGGAAAGCGTGCGTGCGCGCAGAGGTCGTGGAGGCCGGGGAATTCGCGGGCCAGGTCCGGGTGGACATGGGCCTCCCAAGCTTCCGTCCGGAGGATGTCCCCGTGCTGGCAGCGGGTTCGGCCGTCGTGGGCAGGAGCGACGTCCTCACCGTAGCGGACTTCGAGATCACCTGCGTTTCCATGGGAAATCCGCATTGCGTGATATTCGTGCCTGACGTGGCTGGCGTCGACCTGGACCGCCTCGGCCCGGCCATCGAACACGACCCTGCTTTCCCAAACAGGACCAACGTGGAATTCGTGCAGGTAAACGGCGCAAACGACCTCATCGTCCGCGTGTGGGAGAGGGGCGCCGGGGCGACGCTCGCATGCGGCACGGGAGCGTGCGCGTCCCTCGTTGCTGCTGCGGAACGCGGGTATTCCGCGAGGTCAGCGCGGGTGCACCTGCCGGGTGGGACTCTCTTCATCGAATGGAGCCGTGACGGCCACGTGTTAATGACCGGGCCCGCGACACGAGTATTCAGCGGAATCATCGACGACATCGAGGAGTGGTTGAAGTGAAGATTCATGAAGCGCGACGGATCTCAAACCTGCCGCCCTACCTCTTCGCCGAGGTCGAGCGTGAAATAGCCCGTGCCCGCGAGCGTGGGGTGGACGTCATCAGCCTCGGCATCGGCGACCCCGATTTCCCGACGCCCGGGCATGTGGTAGCAAAGCTCAAGGAGGCCGTGGACGACCCGGCCAACCACCGCTACCCGAGTTATGAAGGGCTGCGCGAGTACCGGGTAGCAGTGGCGGAGTGGTACAAACGCAGGTTCAACGTGGACCTCGATCCGGACACGGAGGTCGTGTCGCTCATCGGCTCCAAGGAGGGCATAGCCCACATTCCGTGGTGCTTCATCGACCCCGGAGACGTCGCCCTCGTGCCTGACCCGGGATACCCGGTTTACGCAACGGGCGTGCTCCTCGCAGGCGGAGATGCATTTCCCATGAGGCTGGGCCCCGAGACGCGCTGGCTGCCCGACCTGGAGTCTATCCCACGGGACGTCAGAGCCAAGGCCAAGTTGATGTTCATTAACTACCCCAATAACCCCACCGCCGCAACGGTCGACGGGACCCGGTTCTTCGAGTCCGTAGTGGAGTTTGCGAAAGAGAACTCTATCATCGTGTGCCACGACGCAGCGTACAGCGAGATCACTTTTGACGGCTACGTGGCCCCGAGCTTCCTCCAAGTGCCGGGCGCCAAGGAGGTTGGAATCGAGTTTCACTCTCTCTCGAAGACCTACAACATGACAGGCTGGCGTATCGGCTGGGCGGCGGGCTGCAAGGATGTCATCGAGGCGCTCGGCAGGCTGAAGACGAATATCGACTCCGGGATATTCCAAGCGATCCAGTATGCCGCGATAGCCGCGCTTGAAACGTCGCCGGAGCACTTCAGCCAGGTCCTGCCGGCGTACGCGAGCCGCCGCGAGAAGATCGTCGCTGCCCTAAACCGGCTCGGGTGGAGCCTCGAGTTACCGAAGGGGACGTTCTATGTCTGGGCACCCGTCCCGGAGGGGTACACGTCGATAAGCTTTTCCAAATACGTGCTGGAGAAGGCGGGCGTGTTCCTGACCCCCGGAGTGGGGTACGGGTCCGCAGGCGAGGGTTATTTCAGGATATCCGTGACCATCAGCGACGCGAGGCTAGAAGAGGCCATATCCAGGCTGGAAGATGCGGGAGTCCGGTTCTCATGACAACATATGGGGAAGGCAGGGACGTTGACGATACGAACGCATTCGACGACGCGGCCGCATTCGGCCTCGACATCGACCCGGCCCTGTTGGACTTGTTCCGCGAGGCCGAGGAGTCGTGCAGCCGGGACCTCAAGGCCGTGGACGCCCTTGCCGCGCGCAACATCGCACGGGTGTTGCGCGCGTTCAGGGAAGTGGGTGTAAGCGACCAGTCATTCGCCGATACCACTGGATACGGTTACGATGATCCCGGCAGAGAGGCGGCGGAGGCCGTCTTCGCGAGGGTGTTCGGGGCCGATGCGGCCATCGTCAGGCATCAAATAGTCTCCGGCACCCACGCACTCTCCCTCTGTCTCTTCGGCCTACTCCTTCCAGGAGAAGAGGTCCTGTTCGCCACCGGCGAGCCCTATGACACGCTTCGGGACGTGCTGGGTATGGGGCGGGTCGCTCCGGGGTCTTGCGCCGAGCTCGGGATAACGTGGCGAATCGTGGCCCGCGGGAGGGAAGACGGACAGAACCAGGCCCTTGACGTGGACAAGGTACTCCGTGCCATGGGCCCCCGAACCAAGGTGGTGTTCGTCCAGCGCTCCCGGGGATACGCGTGGCAGTCATCGGTGTCGGTGAGCGAGATCGAGCGCCTCACGCGTGCAGTCAAGCAAGAGAAGCCGGGCGTCATCGTGGTCGTTGACAACTGTTACGGCGAGTTCACCGAAGACCGGGAGCCAACCGCAGCAGGCGCGGACGCCGTCGCGGGCTCGCTCATCAAGAACCCCGGCGGGGGCGTCGCGCCGGCAGGCGGCTACGTGGTCGGAAGGCGTGACATCATCGAGCGCGTCGCGGCCCGGCTCACGGCCCCGGGCGTGGGAGCCGCTGTCGGACCGGGCTTGGGCCTATCACGCCTGATCCTTCAGGGGTTCTTCCTTGCTCCGGCGGTCGTGGCCGAGTCGCTCGCAGGCACGTGCGTCGCTTCCCAGGTCTTCCGGATGCTCGGCTATCCCACGCTGCCCGGGCCGACTGAAGTCCGGTCGGACACCGTGCTCGCCGTGAGAATGTTCACCGAAGAGAGGTTGCTCGCTTTCTGCCGGGGTTTTCATCTTGCAAGCCCCGTCAACGCCAAGTACGTTCCGGAGCCGAGCCCCCTGCCAGGCTATGTTGACAAGGTCGTTATGGCCGGGGGGACGTTCGTTCAGGGATCGTCCTCAGAGCTGACGGTGGACGCGCCGCTTCGCGCGCCGTACGTGGCGTACATTCAGGGAGGGCTGTCCAGGCACCACGTGAAGCTCGCGATCCTTGCCGGGCTCTCGGCACTGTCGCGGAGAGGGCTTCTGAGGCCCGCTTAGGGGGAGATCGCGCACGCTTTGACCCGCAGCGGCCGTGGACGAATTGCGCAGATTCCCTTGACTTTGGGGCGTGATCTGCTAAAATTGCGTTGATCGGGCTAGTCACCGGTCGGAAGGGAGAGATCTGGAAGGGAGGCGGGACTTTGGATGGCAAACACTTTGGGGCGTCATATCCTGTGCGAGGCGTACGAGTGTGACCCTGAGGTGCTTGACAACATCGAAGCCGTTCGGGAGAT